>DATBYL010000079.1:0-16801 GCA_036513735.1 Candidatus Acidiferrales bacterium | reverse complement strand
ATCCCTGCAACACATCGTCCACGTGATACGGGAAAAATGATCGACCGCCGGTTTCGTCCGCGAACTGCTGAAGAATCAAATCTCCATCCGTCTTTCCCCACTTGCGGTCAAACTTCTTGCTCGGATCGTTGGATTCTTCCGGCGTAATCCACTGGGTGCTCGTGCTGATCGTGTAGACCTCAACTCCTGCACGCCCAAGCGCATCAATCGCGTCGCTCTTCGTGTGCGAGCTTAGATTGTCGTCGCCGTCGCTGATCACCACCAGCACACGATGCACTTCGGGTGATCCAGCCTTCGGGGGTGGCGCATTGGCGAGCATGCCAGACGCCTTCAGCATCGCGTCGTACAGCGCGGTTCCACCGCCCGCATGTTGGGCGTCAATTGTGGTTCGCAGTTTCTCCGCGTCATTGGTGTAATTGATTACCACTTCCGGCTCGCTATCAAACGTCATGATGAACATTTGATCGCGGTCTTTCCTCAGTGTGTTGGAGACGAAGTTCGTCGCCGCTTCTTTTTCAAATTGCAGGCGCGGACGAATGCTGTTCGACGTATCCATCAAAAGCCCAAGCCGCAAAGGCAAATCAATTTGCCGGCTGAAAAATTTAATTTCTTGTTCGTGATTGTCTTCCAGCAATCGGAAATCTTTCTGTTCCAGGTCGACAATGAACTTCTGCTTGCGGTTTACTACGGAGAGCAGCATATCCACTTCGGCGACGCGCTGCTTCACACCCGGCTGCTGACCAATAGACTGATCGAGCGCTTGTCCTACAGGAGGAGGAGTCGGCGGCGGTGGCGCCTGCTGCTGATGCGAAAACACAACCGCGCCCGCCAGTCCTGCCAATGCAAATAAGGAAAGAACTCCAAGTGTGCGGCGCATAAGAACCCCCGACCTACTCTATGCCTACAATTATAGGTACGCCTTCAAAGCATCGTCAATGGACGCTTGTAACGTTCCAGCCGCCGCTGCTACCTCCGCGAGATATGTCCGCAACTGCAGATCCAGTGGCGCTCGGAAAGTCACTCGCTTTCCGCGAGTAGGATGCAAAAATCCAATCCGCGCGGCGTGCAGAAAAGGTCGTCCCAATTTAGAAAGCTTGTTGCCCTGCACAATCGGCTCGCGCGGCGCTCCATACATCGCATCTCCAACAACAGGATGTCCGACCGCCGAAAGGTGCACACGTATCTGATGCGTGCGGCCCGTGTGGAGCTGTATCTCAAGCAACGTGAATTGGCCGACTCGCGCGATCACTCGCCAGTCCGTGCGCGCCTCGCGCCCTTCGCGACGCTTCGTCGTCATTCGCGTCCGCCGCAACAAATCACGCGCAACTGGCAGCGTGATTGACCCGGATTCTTCCGCCAGCCGTCCATGCACTAGCGTCAAATAAATTTTTTCAATTTCGCGCGCGCCAAATTGCTCCGAAAGTGAACGATGCGCCGCATCATTTCGCGCCACCACCAGCGTGCCTGACGTGCCTCGATCAAGTCTGTGCACAATTCCCGGACGAATCGGCCCCGCCGTCGTCGAAAGTGTTCCCAGCCGATGCAGCAGTGCGTTCACCAAGGTTCCCCGCGATTGTCCCGCACCAGAATGCACGATCATTCCCGCCGGTTTATTCACAACCACGATGTCTTCATCTTCGTAGAGCAGTTCGATGGGAATATCTTCAGCTTCCGCGGTAAGCGGCGGACGCGAAAGCACTTCGATCTGCACGCTTTCACCTTCCGCAACTCGATGCGACGCGCGTGCAGGATGGCCCGCAACGAGCACGCGCTCTTCCGAAATCAATTCCTGAATTCTCGTTCGGCTCAGTTCTGGTAACTGCGCCACCAAATAGCGATCGAGCCGCTCGCCCGCGTCTTCGCCGGTCACGCGAAGATGCAAAGTGTGCGGAGCCGAATCAGCGCTCAACGAATTTTCATTTCGTGGATTTGCAGGCATGGTGAAAACCGTCTAAATCAATCGCGCCCTTACGAATGCTCTTCCGCTGCAGCGTGCTTCTGCAAAAATAAAAGTTCAATTCCCAAAATCACCGCGCCAATCATAATCGCAGAATCCGCCACATTGAATGCGGGCCAGTGATAATTTCCAAATTGAAAATCCAGAAAATCCGTCACCTTGGAATAGAGCAGCCGGTCAAATAAATTCCCCAGCGCACCGCCAAGTATCAGCGCAACCCCCACTTGTCCGGCAGTTCCGCCTGCTCGCTTCGTAACCAATAGCCAAATCAGCAACGCGCAGATAATCATCGTGCCGATCGAAAGCATCGCCGTCATTTTCGGCGATGGCGAATCCGCAAAAATTCCGAACGCCAATCCTGGATTTCGCGCGTGAACAAATGTAAAAAAATGCTGAATCAGAACTTTGCGATATCCCAGCGGAGTGCGCGCTTCCACCGCATATTTCGTCACGCGATCCAACGCGAACGCGAAAAATGTCACCCAGATCCAGCGTGTGCGTGAAGTTTCCATGTGAACTTACGAGGACGCCGCCACATTGCCCAGCCGCGCGATGACAACCGGCAAGCATCGCTCGCACACAGTCGCGAACACGGCACTCGCGCCCACCTGCGTCGAATAATTCCAGCAGCGCTCGCACTTCATGCCGTCCGCGCGCTTGATCAGTATCGCCACTCCCGGCAACGTTTCCGAATCTTTCGCGCCGGTCACCGCGCCCTGCACAATTTCCACTTGCGACACGATAAACAGCGCCGTCAGCCAATGTGAATATTGTTTCAGCAACGCGAGCAGTTCGCCTTCCGCCGAAAGCACCACGCGCGCTTCCAGCGCCACGCCAATCACTTTCGCGTTGCGCGCCGTCTCCAGCGACTTCAGCACTTCCGCCCGCACCGCCAAAAGTTTTTCCCAGTTCGTAGTTTTCTTTGCGTCAAACCCGGCCGAAATTTCTGCCGGCGATTTGAATTCGAGCATGTGCACGCTTTCCGCTGCGCCCGCCTGCTTCGGAAAAATCTTCCAGATTTCTTCCGACGTAAATACCAGCACCGGCGCCAGCAATCGCAGCAATGAATCCGCGATTCGCCAGATGGTCGTCTGCGCCGAACGCCGCGCCGGACTATCCGCGGCGAACGTGTAAAGCCGGTCCTTCAAAATGTCGAAGAAAAATGCGCTCAACTCCACCACCGCAAAATCATGCAGCGCGTGATAAATACGGTGAAACTCGAATGTTTTGTACCACTCCGTGCATTCGCTCGCCAGCGCAGCAGTTCGTTGCAACATCCACGCGTCAAATTCTTCCAACTTGTCATCCGGCACCGCATCGCGCGCCGGGTCAAAGTCACTCAAATTTCCCAGCACATACCGAAACGTGTTGCGCAGCTTCCTATACGATTCCGCTAACTGCTGCATTCCATTTTCTGACATCCATATATCCGCCGTGTAGTCGTGCGACGCCACCCACAACCGCAAAATATCCGCGCCCCATTTTTCGCAAACTTCACTCGGCAGTACCACATTGCCAAGCGACTTCGACATCGGCCTGCCCTTATCATCCAGCGCCCATCCGTACGTCAGCACATTTCTGTACGGCGCCGCGTCTCGCACACCTTCCGCCACCAGCAGCGAACTGTGGAACCATCCGCGAAATTGATCCGGCCCTTCCAAATATAAATCCGCGGGCCACGGCAATTCCGCCGAACCCAGCACGCTCAGATTCGAGCATCCCGAATCGAACCACACATCCAGAATGTCATTTTCTTTACGCCACTTCCCGCCGCCGCACGCGCATTTCGTTCCGGCAGGCAAAAGTTCTTCCGCCGTATGCGAAAACCAAGCGTCCGCACCTTCGCGCTTGAACCACTCGATCACGCTTCGGAGCGCCTTCATGTCCTCAAGCCGCTTGTTGCAATCCACGCAATAGAAAACAACGATCGGCACGCCCCAGAATCGTTGCCGCGAAACACACCAGTCCGGCCGCTCCGCCAACATCGACCGCATCCGCTCATTTCCCCACGCGGGCGTCCACCTAATTTGGGGGATTTCCGCCAACGCCTTTTCGCGCAGAGTTCCCGGCTTCGCGCCCGGTGTATTACTCGAAGCATCCATCCGGAAAAACCACTGCTCCGTCGCGCGGAAAATCACGGGATTGTGGCAGCGCCAACAATGCGGATAGCTGTGCGTCAACTTCATTTCGCCCAGCAACATCCCGCGCTCGCGCAACATTTTCACAATTATGGGATTCGCTTCCCAAACAGCCTTCCCCAAATATTCCGGCAGCCCCTCTGTATATCGGCCCTCATCATCCAGTGGCGCATACGTCTCCAATCCGTATCGCTGACCAGTCTGAAAGTCCTCCATGCCGTGTCCCGGTGCTGTGTGCACAATTCCAGTTCCCTGATCCAGCGTCACATAATCCGCAAGCACCGCGGGCACGCGCAAATCTTTCAGGAATGGATGCGCAAACGACATTCCCTCAAGTTCGCTTCCCTTCCACGGCCCGCGCACGCCCGTCGCAGAAATTCCAATGTCCGATGCAAGTGACGCAACGCGATCCGCGGCAACCAGCAACGCACCTTGCGCAGTTTCTGCGACCACGTATTCGTAATCTGGGTGAAATGCCAGCGCGCGATTGTGCGGCAGCGTCCATGGAGTCGTCGTCCAGATCACCGCATCCACGCCCGCGCCCAATTTTTCAGCAGCCGCATCGCCGACCAGTGGAAATTTCACCCAGATCGAAGGACTGGTGTGATCCTCGTATTCCACTTCCGCTTCCGCCAGCGCCGTGCGATCGTGCAGACACCAGTAAACCGGCTTCAATCCGCGATAAGCGTATCCCTTTTCCAAAAACGTTAGGAACGCGTCCGCCGTGCACGCTTCGTATTCCGGACTCATCGTCAGATACGGATTTTCCCAGCGCCCGAAAACTCCCAGCCGTTTGAAATCTCGCCGGTGCTGATCTACAAATTTATTCGCAAACTCGCGGCACTTCTTGCGGAAATCCGCGGGACTTACAATCCCTTTGCTTCCAAATTCTTTTTCCACTTGCGTTTCAATCGGCAGTCCGTGGCAATCCCATCCCGGCACATATGGCGAACGAAATCCCGCCATCGTCTTCGACTTCACCACGACGTCCTTCAATATTTTATTCAGCGCCGTGCCAAGATGAATCGCACCTGTCGGATATGGAGGTCCGTCGTGCAACACATAGGTCGGCGCATTCGCGCGCGTGGCTTGAATCTTCGCGTAGATTCCTTCCGCTTCCCACTTCTCCAATTGAACAGGCTCCGCCTTCGGCAGGCTCGCCTTCATCGGGAAGTCCGTCTTCGGCAAATTCAGCGTGCTTTTTAAATCCGTTGGCTTCGTCATTTTTTAGTTTTGTTGCTGCAATTTGGATTCTCCATGCTACCAACGAACGCTCTTATCGCAAAGAGCGCTTACATTTAGGCAGTGGCTCTGTTTCCGGTAACGGCTGGACCTACGAGGAACTACGGTTCAGCTAAGCATTAATCTCGGTCGCCCACATCCTACGGATTGCTGCCTTACCCTGCCGTTGCATCGCCGCCGTCTAATGCAACCCGATCTTCCTTTGAGCCGGACTTTCCATAACGCTTGATCACGTATGAACCAGGCGGTGGCCGGAATTTTTTTAGAATTGGTAGTACCACTGAGAAGAGACGTTCTGCGCTTGGGCCGTATATGTAAATCGTGAAGACTCGCTCTCCGATCTCGTTGCCGTCATACTCTCCCGCCACCGATTCTTTAATAGCGACAATGAGTCGGTCCTCCAAGGCGTATAACTGTTTGTTCTGTTCGTCAGTATTAGCCGTCCCTGAGTGAAGAGGAATCGTGATGATAAGCGCCTGCTCTTCACCTGCGTTGGCAACTCGCGGCGACCTTATCCCTTTGAGGACGAAGAACATCAGAAGCAAAATGAGAAGCACGCAGCAAGCGATTGCTTTTGCGCTCATAGGCGCAGAGCGTACCAGTGCATAACTATTGGTTCAAGTTCCTGGTAAGTTGGATTTCCGGAAACGGACTCCCTACAAACAATTCCTCAACAGTCATCACTTCTCTAGCAACCCGCCACGTCAAACACACGTCTATAGCAACGGAACGGCGAGTGGAACCCAAACCAGGAGAACCAAGCGGAAGCCAACTGGCAACACGGCAATCCCGCCGATCCTGACACCGTCGGCGACGACCTGCCCACAAAAAATCACGAAGCTGCCAGCGGCTTCTGCAATCACGGTCATGAACGATCCTAAGGACATGACTTCCCAGCCCGGCCCCGGCACGACCCGTCGCGACGAGCGCATCTCTCCCGCGAGCCGATTCACAACACGCCTCCTTCTGCAACGCAGCAGTGGAGCAAAAGAAATTCTTTCCAACTTGAAAGATCTCATCTCGATGCGCGCGCCGAAATTTGCGCACACGTCCTCATCAACCCAAACCATCACGCTGAAGGACGAGAATTTCGGCCATTCGCAATTCGCATCCTTCGCGTTTCACGGCAGTCTCGCGTTGCTACTCTTCATGACGTTCGTAGCAAGCCCGCCTGCAATTAAGAAAGTTACGACTGACGGGTTTGACAAACTCATCGCGCCTCCGGCAGCGTACCTGCGAAAACTGATGCTCCCGCAGGACGTTGGCGGAAATCGCGGGGGCGGCGGTGGTGGCGAACGAAGCCCCATTCCCGCGACGTTCGGCCAACTTCCTCCAACTAGTCAACAGCAAATCGTCGCGCCGTCAGCTCACACCTTTCCAAATTCCGTGATGCTGATTGCGCCGACAGTCGAGAGCGCTCAAAACGTACCCACCCAGATCGATCCTCTCGAAGGTTGGGGCGATCCCACCGCCAAGGCTCGCACCGGATCGAACGGTTCCGGATGCTGCCAAGGAATCGGCGATAACGGGTTCGGTACCGGCGTCGGCGGAAAACAAGGGCCGGGCGCTGGTCCCGGAATTGGCGGTGTTGGCTCCTCAGCAGTCGGCCCTCCGGGCCGCGGCGTCCGCGCACCGACCTGCGCATTCTGTCCACGTCCCGAATATTCCGACCAAGCCCGTCAGTCCCGTTTTCAGGGACTAGTAGAACTAAACGTAGTCGTCCAAGCCGACGGCCGACCCGGTAAAATTGAGCTCGTCAGCGGTCCCGGCCTCGGGTTAGACGAAAAAGCCATCGAAGCCGTGCGTAATTGGCGATTCAATCCAGCCATCGGCCCAACTGGAAAGGCAGTTGCTGTAGTAATCCCGATCGAGGTGCAATTCCAGTTGTTCTAGCCAAACTAGCGGGCCTCCGCAACTCCTCACTGTCTTGAGAAACCTGAGGAGGCCCGCAAACGTCTTATGATAGAATACAGAGAACGGCAGTTAGAGTGGCGGAGGGCCAGACAACTAATCCGCGGTGTTTGTATCTAACTGAGTAGCGTATTCTACCGTAAGGAACCTGGATATAACTATGCTGAAACTTACGCCAAAACCGGATCCAAACGCTCCAAAATCCGCGCCCGTGAATCTTCCGGCCGGGGATTTCACGCCAGGATTGGAATATAAGAAGCATGCAATGCAGCAAAGCTTCTTTGAAAATCTGAAAGATTTCTTTACCGAGCGGCCCGTCAAAGTCGGCAAAGGCTCGAAGGACGACGCCTTCGCTCCGGTCGAATTCGAGAACGGCTTCGCGGACAATTTCAAAGAATGGTTCCGCGGTGGGCCCAAGGCTGCCGGCGGAGCAATGGCTTCGCTGCGCGGCGCAAATGCGCCCGGCATCAAGATCGACTACCAGCCTTTCTACAAAACATTTCTTCAGAATCTTAAGGACCTGATCGCGCCACCCAAGCTGGCGCCTCTGAAGGTCACCAGCACTCCGGTAAAAGTTCGCGACATCTGGACAAAAGACGAACTCTTCAGCCGCTCGCAGATCGTTTCGTTCGCGATTCACGGCAGCATCATCCTTCTGATTTTGATTCCGTTTTTGCGCGCGGTCTCCACAGTCGCAAAAGCGAAGAACAATAACGTACTGATTACTCCGCTCGACGTTTCACCCTATCAGGCCAAGCTGCCTCCGGGCGCGAAGCCTGCTGGTGGTGGAGGCGGAGGCGGTGATCACGAACTCGTAGCGGCCAGCAAAGGTAAGTTGCCCAAGTTCAGCACTCAGGCGCAACTCGCTCCGCCGGAATTGATTCGCAATCCGAACGCGAAGTTGATGGTTGCTCCAACGCTGATCGGCCCGGACAATTTGAAGGTCGATAATTCCAATATGGATCGTTGGGGAGATCCTCTCGGCAAAATGATTACAGATTCAAACGGCTCCGGTTCCGGCGGCGGTATGGGAACTGGTTCCGGTGGCGGCATCGGGTCTGGAACTGGCGGCGGACTTGGCCCCGGCTCCGGCGGCGGCACTGGAGGCGGAGTTTTCCGTGCCGGTGAAAATGGCGTTGGCATGCCGGTCTGTGTCTATTGCCCGAAGCCGGAATATTCCGAAGAAGGCCGCAAGGCACGCTTCATGGGAACGGTTTATTTGAACGTAGTCGTTCTCGCAAATGGCAAAGCCGGCGAAATTAAACTGATCAAGGGCGTCGGCATGGGCTTGGACGAAAAGGCCATTGAGACGGTAAGAACTCAGTGGACTTTCAAACCCGCAATCGGCCCGAACGGCAAACCTGTTCCAACAATCGTGCCAGTTGAAATCGCTTTCCAACTTTACTAAGCTGAATAAGATCCTCGGCGGGAGCGTCAACAAGCGCTCCCGCTATTTTTTTGCCCCACAGATCGAGACTCCGCGCCTTCTCACCTCTCGAAACACTCCCTTGCAATGCGGTTCCATCGCAATGAGCTTCTGCTAATATCAGCGACATGATGCGAATTGACCGTCCCTCTATTCGCCGGAACAATTTAAGCTGCCGCGGCGTTTTCTCATTTGCCGCCCTCGCGATAATTCTTCCCTGCGCGCTCCTGATTTCTTCCCCTGCAAGCGCGCGCCAACAAGATCAGCAAACCGGATACCTTGAAATTGCCACTCATATTTCGCCCAGTGGCGGCCACGCCGAACCCGCGCGAGGATTGACCGTTTACCTTCTGCGCAAAAGCTACGATGCAATTCAGAAGGAAGCCGACGCCGCTGAACCTCTGCCGAAAATGGACGATTACATCGCTGGCCTGGAATTATCTCCTCTGTTGAAAGCCTGGATGGTGAAGCATCAAATTGTCGAATTCTCAGGGCCCGCTTTTCCAAAGGCAATTACTGGCGAAGACGTTTGGAATATTCCCGAATTTAAAACAGCATATATGGATCGCAACGCAGGCGACCGCACCGTCGCCCTTCCCACCTCGCACGCTCGCGAAGCGGATAAGCAAAAACACCCCGAAAAATATCAGCAGGATGTTCAGGATTACATCGCGGCGTTCAAAAAATTCGTCAACGCAAATCCGGACACGCTTTCCACCATGTACGTCGCGCTGGAAGATAAAGATCCGGGCCATCGCTGGAGAAAAATGCTTGCCGATCGAAGTAATCGCGTCCACAGGCATGCGCTCGAGCTCGCGCAGGTTCAGTATCTGGCCGGACAAACAGACACTGACCTCGAAGGCCGTGGCCGAATCGACCATCTCGCTCCGGGTGAATACTGGCTCACCACGCTCGATAACGAAGCCGTCGCTGGCGATGCGCACATTCGCTGGGATTTGCCAGTGCGCGTTTCCGCCGGGCGCTCAGCAGCGGATCTTTCTAATGTGAATGGCATCGAACCGGGCACGCCGCAGTAACTGCAATCCTTTCAGCCTCAATTTCTAATTCAACATTCATTTTCAAATTTCCTTCGCGATTCTTCGGCTTTCAATACTTTAGTTCACACACTACACTGCTTGCATGGGCACTCCAGCCCTCTGGATTATTTTCAACGCAGGCGTTCTCCTCCTGCTCGTGCTCGACCTCGGCGTATTCAATCGCCGCGCGCATGAAGTGTCCATCCGTCAGGCTGCGCTCTGGAGCGTGTTCTGGGTAAGCGTATCCATTGCATTCAACCTCTGGATTCTTCACGCTCACGGCGGCGAAAAAGCCCTTCAGTTTTTTACCGGCTACATCATCGAGCAGTCCATGAGCGTGGATAACATTTTTATTTTTATCCTGGTCTTCCGCTCGTTCGGCGTGGAGCGGCGCTATCAGCACCGCGTACTCTTCTGGGGAATTATCGGCGCGCTCGTGCTTCGCGGCACGATGATTGGATTGGGTGCCGCGCTGATTCGCAAATTTGAATGGGCGTTATACGTGCTTGCCGCGTTTCTCGTCGTCGCTGCGATTCGCATGTTATTTCGCAAAGAAACGGAACCGCATCCCGAACGCAGCCGCCTGCTTCGCTGGGCGCGGAAAATATTCCCGGTGAGCCAAAACTATCACGGACAGAAACTCTGGATTCGTGAAGCCGGAAAACGCATGGCCACGCCGCTTCTTCTGGTTCTTCTTGTCGTGGAAGCCACTGATTTCGTTTTCGCGCTCGATTCCATTCCCGCCGTCTTCGGCGTTTCGCGCGATCCGTTTATCGTCTATAGCTCGAACATCTGCGCAATTCTCGGCCTTCGGGCGTTTTACTTTCTTCTCGCTGGAGTTTTGCCCGCGTTCCGATATTTGGACGAAGGCCTGTCAGTTGTACTACTCTTCGTGGGAGTGAAGATGCTGGCCGCGCATTGGATCGAGGTCCCGACCGCGATCACCCTCGGAATTATTGCGGCGATTCTCGCGATTTCAATTCTCGCGTCCATCATCGCGATGCAAATGGAAAAGCGCAAAGGTGCGCCAGCAAAGCAATCGAATTCGGGAGATAAATGACTTCTATCAGTACGAGGAAAATGATCGACGCCACCACAATCCGCGATTTGTTCAGCCAACTCGCTGCGCCGGACGAGCAAGCGCGTCAGCAAGCCGCGCAAATGCTATTCGATCTCGGACGCGCATTGAGCCGCGAAACCATTGAACGATGGCAACAAGACGTCGAATTTCGCGCGCTGATGATCGCAGACCAAGACTCGCCGCGCGCAACAGTAGGAATCGCAGTCACGCCGGAATTGTTCCAGCGCATACGCGCGGCGAATGGCTCTCCGAAACTCGCAAACGTTCCGCCCGATCAGGACGCCATCGAATTCGAGCTGCGCTTCTCACGCATTTCTCCGGCTGGAAAAGATTCAGCAGGCTCCGACGTGCGCCTCGATATCCTCACCACGCAAAATCCCGCAGGCGAAGGCGCAATCGCGAATTTCCTCAAAAAGTTTGGTGATGGGATTCAACAAGTGGAATACGAAGTCTCAAACGTAGACGGCGCCACAAAAATTCTCGCCGATAAATTCGCGCAAAAATCCATTTATCCCTTAACCCGCGCAGGCGCCGACAACACACGCGTCAATTTTTTCCTGGTAAGTACATCAGGCGGCAAAAAAATCCTAATCGAACTCGTGGAATCCGCGCGCTAAATGTGGCACAGGCTTCAGCCTGTGGTCACCGAAAATGAATTACATTCTAAGTTTTCCCGTGAACCGGCACTTCTGCTCCATGAATCACGCGCGCATCATCCGAGCACAAATACAAAATCACCTTCGCAATATCATCCGTCTTCGGCCAAACGTCGAAATTCGCTTTCGGCATCTCGCGCCGGTTCGATGGCGTATCCATGATGCTGGGCACAATCGAATTCACATTGATGTTGTAAGGCTTCACTTCTTCCGCCAGCGAGCTAAATAGCGCCATCACACCTGCCTTTGATGCCGCATACATGGCCGCTCCGGCCGAGTGTCCGTATCCAGCTTTCGACGCCACATTCACAACCGCTCCGCGATTTTGCCGAATCATTCCCGGCAGAATCGCGCGCGCCATTACAAATGCTGCACGCAAATTCAAACTCAGCATCAAGTTATAGGTGGCTGTATCCGTTTCCCAAAGCTGCTTTCCGCCCACATATCCGCCGACGGCAATCACCAGCGCGTCGACCGCTCCATATTTCGATTCAGTTTCCGCAACAAATTTTGCAACAGCCGCTTCATCCGTAACATCAAGCGGTATGCCGATGAGTGCTGCGCCAACTTGTTTCGCGAGCGCGTCATATTCCGTCTGTTTTACATACGTCGCGATCACGCGCGCACCTGATGCAATGAACGCGCGCGAAACAGATGAGCCGAGCGCTCCGGTTCCACCTGCAACAACAACCGTTCTCATTTTCGATTCCATATTTTCCATCCGATTAAATTATTCGCCGTTCTGTGCGAGCAACTTTGCAACCAGCGCCGTCCAACCCGTTTGATGAATGGCGCCCAAACCCGCGCCGGTGTCGCCATTGAAATATTCGTGGAACAAAAGCAAATCCTTCCAGTGCGGATCATTCGTGAATCGTTCCATGTTCGCAAGCGCGGGGCGCTTGCCGTTTTCATCACGCAGAAATAATCTTCCGAGCCGATGCGAAACTTCCGCCGCCACTTCCCACAGCGTCATTTGCTTTCCAGAACCCTTCGGGCATTCCACTTTCGCGGCATCGCCATAATAGTGATGAAACTTTTGCAATGCTTCCACCAGCAAAAAGTTCAGCGGAAACCAAATCGGGCCGCGCCAGTTGGAATTTCCGCCGTACAAAGGCGACGTTGACTCGGCTGGCTGGTAATCCACTCGATATTCCTGCCCGTCCACATGCATTACAAATGGCGCCGTCTTGTGGACCTTGGACACCGAGCGGATCCCATGCGGCGAAAAAAATTCATTCTCGTCCAGCATATAGGAAAGCAAACGAAGAAGGCGATCGCGGCTCACCAGGCAGAGCAATCGCCGCACTCCTTTTGGAGTGTTCATTGAAGCATCCAGATGCTGCCGGAATTCCGGGCGATTATCTATAAACCACTGCATACGATTTCGGAAATTGGGCAAGTGCTCAAGAGTCTCCGGCTCGAGACACAGTACCGCGAACGCGGGAATCAACCCGACCATCGAACGCACCTGCAGGTAGCGATGGTCGCCATTCGGAAAATGCAGCACGTCGTAGTAAAAACCATCCTGCTCGTCCCACAATTCAATTCCCATTCCGCCGCGATTGTTCATCGCGTCGGCGATATAAACAAAGTGCTCGAAGAATTTCGTGGCGATGTCTTCGTAAGCTGGATTTTCCTGCGCCAATTCCAGCGCTATCGCCAGCATATTCAGGCAATAAATTCCCATCCAACTTGTGCCGTCGGACTGCCCGAGATGTCCTCCGGTCGGCAAAGGCTGCGAGCGATCGAACACGCCGATATTATCCAGCCCCAAAAAACCACCCTGAAAAACATTCATGCCGTCAGGATCTTTCCGGTTTACCCACCACGTAAAATTAATCAGCAATTTTTGAAAGACTCGCTCCAGAAAATTGCGATCACCTTTTCCGCGTATGCGTCTTTCAATTTTATAAACGCGCCAAGCAGCCCACGCGTGAACCGGCGGATTCACATCGCTGAACTGCCACTCATAAGCCGGCAATTGTCCGTTCGGATGCATGTACCATTCACGCAGCAACAAAATAAGTTGGGCCTTCGCGTATTCCGGATCCACCATCGCGAGCGGAATTGTGTGAAACGCTAAATCCCACGCCGCGTACCACGGAAATTCCCAATTGTCCGGCATGGAAAGAACATCCTGATTATTCAAATGCGTCCAATCGCGATTTCTTCCCTGCCATCTTTCCGAAGGAGGCGGAGGACCAGCCGGATCGCCCTGGAGCCACTGAAGTACATCGTAATGATAAAACTGCTTTGACCACATCAGTCCAGCGAACGCCTGGCGGTAAACATTTTTTGCGTCCGCGCTGAAATTTTGCGGAGTACGCGACGCATAAAACTCGTCGGCTTCTTTCAGGCGCGCGCTGAATATGTTATCGAAGCTCGATCCGAAAATGTTTTTTACGGATCCAGTATCCATCGGCGATTCATTTGTTAAACGAAGACGAATCGTGAAACTCGCGCCGGCCGCAACGTCCTGTCGATAAAGTGCCGCCGCTTTTGTTCCCGTGTGCGACGGATTCACCGCGTCCTGCTTGCCGTGCACGACGTAATTGTCAAAAGCATCCTTCACGTACGGAGTGCGATTCCCGACGCCAAATAAACGTTCAAAGTTTGTTTCGTTTTCGGTGAAGAGCGGTGTTGGCGCGCCTTCAGCAATCAGCCAGCATTTGTCATACAGTTTCTCGCTCAGCTCGAAATAAATCTGACCGTTCGCGGAAGTTTTCGCACCGCCTTGTGGGAAATTCTTTGCCGCGGAAAGCTGCGGCGCTCCGGGATGGCGTCCCCACGACCAACGATTGCGGAACCAAATGGTAGGCAATAACCAGAGTGGCGCCGTTTCCGGCCCGCGGTTTGTAGCGGTGATGCGGATCAGAACGTCGTCTTCAGTAGCTTTCGCATATTCCACAAAAACGTCGAAGTAGCGGTTCTCGTTGAAAATTCCGGTGTCGCAGAGTTCAAATTCCGGCGCGGATTTTCCGCGCTTGCGATTTTCTTCCACGAGCTGCGTATACGGAAATGCGGCCTGCGGATATTTGTACAGATACTTCATGTAGGAATGCGTGGGAGTCGAGTCGAGATAAAAATAATATTCCTTAACGTCTTCGCCATGATTGCCTTCGTTGCCGGTCAATCCGAAAAGACGTTCCTTCAAAATGGGATCGCGCCCATTCCACATCGCCACCGCAAAACAAATTCTTTGTTGAATGTCGCAGATTCCGCCGATGCCGTCTTCACCCCAACGATAGGCGCGGGAACGCGCGTGGTCGTGCGGAAAATATTCCCATGCTGTTCCGCCCGCGCTGTAATCCTCGCGAACGGTTCCCCATTCGCGGTTGCTCAGATAAGGTCCCCAGCGCTTCCAGTGAGCTTTGTGATCGTGCCATTCTTTCAGGCGTTGGTCTTCGGCGGTTCGTTCGTCGAGTGGCATGAAATTGATTTGCTCGCGATTGAATTTTTGAATTAAATTTCAGTTCTGGCGCTTACTTCGCATTCTTGTTTTTAGAAAGTTCCCACGCTTTGCTGAATTTCCAACTTACATAAGACGCGTGTGTTAGATGCACCAGAAGGCCTTCACGGCCATCCAGGAATCCACCGCGAAATATGTATCTGTAAACGAAATTGATCGCCGGACGAAACACAATGTTGGCGACGCTGAATCCTACTGGGCGTTCATCGACGACCATTTGCGCGCCGAGAGACGAGTAGCGATTCGCATGATCGATAAATTTTTCCAGATCAGTGTAAGCGTGATGGATCAGATCGCCTTCCAGAATGCCGGTGTTGGCTGACATTTTCATATCTTCGTGAACGGCGCGGAGTTCAAATTTGGCGAACTCGCGCTTTACCAGTCTGAGCTTGCGATCTGGATAATATCCGGCGCGCTTGATCCACTTATTTAGATAAAGATTTCTGCGAGCCATGAAATATCCGTCGAATTGCGGCGCGGATGGTGAGGATTTCAGCGCGAGAATACTTGCCGCAAGTTCGGAGCTAACTTCTTCGTCGGCGTCGAGAGAAAGGATCCAATCGCCGCTGGCTTTCGTGATGCAGGAATTTTTTTGCGCGGCGAAACCTTTCCAATCCTCGTCGAATACTATCGCACCGCAAGATTTCGCCAGTGTTACAGTGCTGTCCGAGCTGTGCGAATCCACAACGATAATTTCATCGGCGATTGCGCGCACGCTATTGAGCGTGCGGACGATATTCGCTTCCTCGTTGTGAGTAATGATGCAAACTGAAAGACGCATCAAAAGCAATCTCCTGGCAGATTCGCAAAACGCTCGATGTGTTCGCCAAGCGCGTAAGCATGTTACAACGCTATGCGGAATTGCGGGATTACAGTTTACAATTCTTGAGAGCGAGGATCATTGAAAGCATTTCGCAAACTGCTGCGGCGAACGCCATTTTATTCCACCGTGAAATCGCTGGGACATTACCCTGATTACTGGTATTGGATTTTGCGCGGAAAACCGCAGCGTTCTCCGCATCTGCTGAAACAAAGAACTGTCCGAGAATACGGACAGAAATTTGGTTTGCGAATCCTGATTGAAACGGGAACGTATTACGGCGAAATGGTTTCGGCAATGAAATCCCGTTTCGATGCGATTTATTCCATCGAATGCAATCCAGAGCTTGCCGCGCGAGCGACGAAAGAATTCGCGAAATATTCTCACATTAAAATAATTCAAGGAGACAGTCAGACAGCGCTTCCTGAATTGCTGAAATCGCTGGAAAAACCGGCGCTATTTTGGCTGGATGCTGGTTACTACGGATGGTCCGGCGAGCAGGGAGATAAAAAAAGACTTGGAGTAGAATTGGATGCAATTCTGCGGCATAAAATAAATGGACACGTAATTCTGATGGACGATGCGCATGGATTGAATGGAAAAAATGGCGCGTTGACAATTGAAGAAGTGACGAAACAAATTCAAAAAGACTTTCCGAATCGAAAAGTTGAAGTGACGTTCGATATTTTGCGGATTGCTCCTGCCGAAAAGGTCGGACTGTCGGATCTTTCTGGCAGGGGAGTAACTAATTTATAAACATTACCCCTCCCCCCCCCCTGTTTTGCGCATCAATGTCAAAATAAAAGAGTTAGGTCGGTCATTTCTGGCATCAATATCAAAACAAAGGACTTATAAGTCCTTTGTTTTGATATTGATGCGGGATTGCACCGGAATTGCACCATTTCGGGGCATATTCATAGCTGTGGTGGTGGCCGAATTTTGACGAGAGCGTCTGCGCCAGAATGATTGAGGGAATTGTGGAATTGCGTGTGTACAAGACGAAGAGACAGCGCACAAACCCATCGGAGATCAGGGGAAGCAGGAATGTCTATGCTACATAAATT
>DATBYL010000078.1:0-7693 GCA_036513735.1 Candidatus Acidiferrales bacterium | reverse complement strand
CACGGGAACGGATTCGTTTCCGACGTCGGCGTGGGAGACTTGTGGTATTTCCCGACGGGAATTCCGCACTCAATTCAGGGGCTGGGACCGGACGGCTGCGAATTCCTGCTGGTGTTCGACGACGGCACTTTTTCAGAATATGAAACTGTGCTGCTCACAGATTGGACCGCGCACACGCCGCGTGAGGTTCTGGCGAAAAGCATGGGCGTGCCGATTGGGGCATTCAAGAACATACCGGATCATCAACTCTATATTTTTCAAGGTGAAGTGCCGGGCGCGCTTGAAGATGACGTGAAGGCGATTGGCGGCGCTGGAAGCTTGTCGAAGGAACGATTCGATTTTCAGATGCTCGCGCAGCCACCGACAAAGCGTACCAAGGGCGGCGAAGTGCGCATTGTGGACTCTTCCAATTTTACGGTTTCGCGGACGGTGGCTGCTGCGCTCGTCACGTTGCATCCCGGCGGAATGCGGGAACTCCACTGGCATCCAAATGCGGATGAATGGCAGTACTACATCAGTGGAAAAGGCCGGATGACTGTGTTCGCAACGGCGGGAAGAGCGCGCACGATGGATTTTCAAGCCGGAGACGTCGGATACGTTCAGCAGACGCTGCCGCACTACGTGGAAAATACTGGAACGACTGATCTGACTTTTCTGGAAATGTTCAAGACAAGCACATTTCAGGAACTATCGATGAATCAGTGGCTTTCGCACACGCCACCTGAGTTGGTTGCCGCTCACTTGCGTCTGGACAAAGCAACTCTGGACGCGATACCGAAAGACAAGTCCGTAATTGTGCCGCGATAGCGCGTGCAAACACTCGCGTTGAAATTAGTTAAGAAACCGAAGCGGAAGTTAATTCGGCGGCCCGGTGCAAATTATATTTCAGCGCGACGTCCAGACAGACGTAGCCAGACGGCGTTTCAAAATTCAAAACGAGCGCTTCGGTATCGACGGATTCCTTCAAGTTTCCATCCACCGAATAAATTTCCGGCGGATGAACCTTGAATTTGAATCCGCGATCATTCAATTGAGTGACTGCGTTTCCGACGACCATATTTGAAAGCTCGCAAACCGCTTCGCGTGCTGAGTCGTCCGACGGTTCCGCATCATCACCGGAGAGAAATTTTGCCGCGCGTTTTGCCGCCGACTCGTCCAAATCCAGAAGAATGCTGCCTTCGATTTCTCCACTGATGCAAACGCGTGCGGCGATACCTCGTTTGCGCGAGGAAGCTTCGCTCATCGCGACGTCAGAAATTTGCGCGGAGCAGCCCATAATTTCCGCGACGACGGCATCCAAGGAATTTACGAATGGCTGAATCAATTCCATTTTCATGATCAGGCGTCTCCCTTGCCGGCGGGAACCGGCGTTTGGGTGTCGTTCACCACGTAGCGAATAATTTCGTACAGCGCTTCCGGCTTCACCGGCTTCTGAATAAAGTGGCGCGCGCCTTTTTGCAAAGCGGCGAGAATATTGTCCTGATATCCGACGGACGAAACCATCACGATGCGCGCCTCGGGATGTTCTTTCACGATGCGCTCGACCGCTTCGATGCCTTCCATCTTGGGCATGGTGATATCCATCAAGACGAGATCCGGGCGCAGGCGATCGTACTCGGTGATTGCCGAGCAACCGTCGGCCGCTTCGCCCGCCACTTCGCCGCCGAATGCTTCCACCATGCGGCTTAAACTTTTGCGCGCGAATACGGAATCGTCCACGACAAGGAAGCGGATCTTTGGCTGGTCTCCGCGAGATAGTGGTTCAAAGTCCTGCATGGCTCTCTCCTTCTTTCTAGTTCCCTGAATCTGAATTTCGACTTGTAACGAGATCTACTGCATCTGCGTGATGACGTGAGCGCTCGCCGGCGCACAAAGCCTGCAAAACTCCGGGCATCGCATCGAGAGAAACCACGCGGCCCGCATAACCATGTTCGATCGCGGCGCGGGGCATGCTATCCACGATGCACGATTCCAAACTTTGCGCGATAGTGATGCCGCCCGCCGCTTGCACCGCACGCATTCCCTCGGCGCCATCTTCGCCCATACCAGTCATTAAAATTGCAACGCCTTCGCTGCCGAGTTCTTTTGCGACGGAATGAAATAAAACGTCGGCCGATGGCCGGTGTCCATTCACGTGTGGCAAATCCGCGAGCACGATCATTTCACCTTTATCGGTGTGCCGAATTTTAATGTGGCGATTGCCGGGACAGATAAAAGCGCGTCCGGGAGCGAGAATATCGCCGGAGCGCGCTTCGCTTACTTCGAGCGCCGAGCAATCATTTAGTCTGCGCGCAAACATTTGCGTGAAACCTTCGGGCATGTGCTGCACAACAAGGAGGCAGCCGGAAAATTCCGCGGGCAATTGCGAAAATACATAGTGAAGCGCGTTTGGTCCGCCAGTGGAAACTCCAATTGCGATGGAACGGGTCGGGCGCGAATCGCCGTGGGGCGCTCGAGGGCGTTTCCGGGGAGATTCATCTCCTGCAAGTTTTGCTTTCGGAGCTCCCGCAACCGCGGCCACTTTGATTTTCATCGCGAGTTCGCGGGCAATCTGATCCATGCCGCCGCGCTTGGCGTCTTTTGGCTTTGCGATGAAATCAAACGCGCCAAGCGAAAGCGCTTTCATCGCCGAGTACGCGCTTTTTTCGCTGTGTCCGCTGACGATGATGACCGGCACATTGTAATGCCGCATGATCTCTCGCAGCATTTCGATGCCGTCCATACGAGGCATTTCGAGATCGAGCGTGATGACGTCCGGATGAAGTTCTCCAATTTTCTTAAGACCGAGCAAACCATCCATCGCGGTTCCGACCACTTGGATGGACGGATCGCCCTGCAACAATTGCGGAATCAATTTCCGCATGACGGCGGAGTCATCGACGACGAGTACACGAACCGGTGATTTCATGCTGTGGCCCCCACTACCCGGTTTTTAGAAAAATGCGAAACGACTGCGCGAATATCCAAGATGAGCACAACGGTTCCGTCGCCGAGAATCGAAGCGCCGCTGACGAGTTCGGTGGCGACCAACTTATCTTCCAGCGCCTTGATGACCAATTCTTCCTCGCCCACGAAACTATCGACGATCAAGCCAAGTTTGCGGCTGCCGCTGCCGACAATCACGACGCAATGGCGCGTCTTGCGAACATCTGAATAAACTTTCACCATCTGACCCAATCGCACCAGACTCACAACCTGATCGCGCAAGCGAAGAACTTCATAGCCGTCCAACTCGTGAATTTCACTTTCTTCAGCGCGCGTAATTTCCAACACGGCGTCGAGAGGCACCGCGAAGTGTTGCTTGCCAACGCGGAACATCAGCGCCTGAATACTCGCCAGAGTGAGCGGCATCATCAATTGGAAAGTTGTGCCGCGCCCCGGCTCGCTTTCTATCGTCACACGTCCTTTCAATCGCTCGACAACTGTGCGAACGACATCCATTCCAACTCCGCGGCCGGAAACTTGAGTGACTTCGTCCGCGGTGCTGAGGCCGGGATGAAAAATTAAGTTCAGGACTTCCTCGTCGGAAAGCTGGCGAGCTTCGCTTTCTTTAATTGCGCCGGAGCTAATCGCTCTCTTCAAGAGTTTTTCGCGATCGATTCCCTGCCCGTCGTCGGACACTTCCAGCACAACTTGATTTCCTTGATGATAGGCGTCCAATCGAATTGTGCCGCGAGCGGGTTTTCCGAATGCGAGCCGGAATTCACTCGTTTCGATGCCGTGATCCGCGCAATTCCGGACGAGGTGCGCGAGCGGTTCCGCGAGGGCGTCAAGAACGCTCTTGTCCATGTCAGTGGTTTGCCCGGACATTTCAAAAACAATTTCCTTCTTCTGGAGTTTGGCGACGTCGCGAGCGATACGCGGAAGCCGCCGGAACAATTGATCTACCGGAACCATGCGGATTTTCGTCACGGATTGTTGAAGTTGATCGAGCACGCGCGATTGGAACGACAGCGCGTCACTTAGCCTAATTCGAAGCGCATCTTTTGGAAATCGAGTTTCAAATTCGCCGATGGCGCGCTGAAGCATAGATTTTCCGATAATCAGCTCACCAATCAAATTCATCACGGTGTCGATTCGTCGAGCCTCAACTCGAAGAAATGATTCGCCCGAAGCGAGCGCACCGGAGGGCGCATTGGAAGACGCGCCGGTTCCTTCGGGGAAAGATTCCGGATGGACGGAATCAATTCCAGACCGAGATAGCGGCGATGTGGAAGCTTCTGCTTCGAGAAGAACTTGCAACGCATCGCGAGGCTTTACTGCGGCTTCCGTCAGAAGCTGCAGCGATACTTCCGAGACGATTCCCGGTACGCGGCATCTTTCTCGAATCCGATCGACCGAATGCGAACTGACGATGGCGGCGTCAATTTGCGCCACCGATTCCATGCTGGCGCTTGGAGCAGGATGTTGCGTCAAAACGGTTCCGCATTGTTCGATCGCACGAGTGATTAATTGCAGGGCCGCGGCGGGCATCTGCGCGGAAGAGTCCAGACGCAAAATCACGTGAAAAACATTTTGGCCTTCGCGCAGAGCTTCCAGAATCTGCTCGCGAATTTCCTCGCTCCATTCCTGGCCAGGACGCAGAGGCGCGTGCTTTGGCGAAGATTCAGGGCGCTGTACTAATTTGCGAATGTGCGCGCGAAGTTCCGAAATATCGGGCGGCGCCATATTGCCGCGATAGGAACCAAGCATGGCGTGAAAACTATCAGCCGAGGCGAGAACAATTTCCGCGATTACCGCGCCGCGTTCGGCCACCAATTCCGGCGTGAACAAATCTTCCAATTCGTGCGCCAACTCGCTGAGCTCACGAAATCCGCAAGCGGCGGAATCGCCCTTCAGCGTGTGCATCGCGCGGCGAACACGCGCGAGCGCCGAAGAGTCAGCCGGATATTGCTCCAGAAGCAGGCCAGCATCGTTCAGCTCCTGGAGAATTTCCTGCGAGCTTTCAAAAAAAAGCTCGCGCAGTTCGGCTGCTTGCTCTTCGGAAAAGAAACTCACGTGCCCACCTCTGTGCGCTGGTAGACGGTGGCGTTGTTTTGATGAATCATGCGGAATTTATTGGTAAGACCAAACAAACTTTCCGCGTGGCCGACGAAAAGATATCCTTCGGGATTCAGGCAGTGATAAAACTTTTCGACCAGGCGCTTCTGTTCCGCTTCATCGAAATAGATCATTACATTGCGGCAGAAAATAACGTCATTGCGCCGGGGAAGAAATTCCGCCTTCAAATTATGGAAATCATATTGGACGAGACTCTTCAGCGCCGGCTTAATCGCGTACTTATCGGCGAGTCGATCGAAGTAGCGCAGCCGAAATGTATATTCCACCGATTCCATTTGCGCTTCGTTATAAACGCCCTGCTCTGCAGTCACCAGGCCGGAATAGCTGATGTCGCTCGCCACGATTTCAACTTTCCACGGCGGCGGCACAAGCGGCTTCGGCGTGGGCATTTCAATCGGAAGCGGATTCCGCAGGTAGTAATACGCCAGCGCGTCGCAGACGAGCATCGCAAGTGTGTAAGGTTCCTGTCCGGTGGAACATCCCGCGCTCCAGATGCGAATGCTCCAATCGCGGCGAGCTTGTTTGCGATGCAAAAGTTCTTCGAGAATTGTTTTCTGAAATAGTTCGAGTTGCGGTTTGGCGCGGAAAAAACTGGTTTCGTTAACGGTCAAGTGCTCCAGAAGCGCGGCGAGTTCTTTTTTTCCTTCGCGGCTGGTCAGCAAACGATAGTAGCCGTAGAAGCTATCCATCTGACAAGCCTTGAGCCTGCGATTTAGGCGATCGCGAAGGAAATGTACGCGGCGATCGTCAAAGAACATTCCGCATTCTTGATAGACGAGCGTCTGCAGCAGTTTTAATTCTGCGTCTGTCGGAGGAATGGGCGGCGTAAGAACGGGTGTGGACATTCAATCACCAGATTTCCGGGCACTGCGCGCGTTACCGCGTGAGCGGCGCCTCCGTGTCCAAATACGTGCTAGCAAGTTCGGAAACTTCGGATAACTTTTGCAGTTCGGCTCGCCGCAAAATCCGGCTAAGGTCGAGCATAATAATCAGGCGGCCTTTGAACTTGCCCACCCCTGTGACGTAATCCATTTCTTCGTTCGGGAAAATATTTTGCGGAGCTTCAATCTCAGACGACGCAATTCGCAGGACTTCAGAAGCGGCGCTAACCAGCAATCCGACCCAGCGTTCTTCAATTTCAACAACGACAATTCGGTTCTTTGGACTGCGCTCCGGAGCGGTTTCACCGAAGCGCTTTCGCAAATCAATTACCGCTACGATTCGTCCGCGCAGATTGATGACGCCCTCGATATGTGCCGGCGCGTTCGGAACGGGCGTTATCTCAGGCACGCGCACGATTTCCCGCACCAGCGATATTGGCAAGCCCACTGTTTCGCGGCCCACACGTAACCCAACGATTTGTAGGTCTTTTTCCATGGCTCGCGATCAGACACGCGCCAATTCTGGTTCCAGCCTGCGAACAGAATTGTCTCGGCTGGCAGATCCGCGCCGAGATCCACCTCCTGCGCCGGACCGCGATACGCGCGTTACTTCTTCCAACACAAACTGATCCATCGCGTCCATCAAACCGCGAGAAAGCTTGGACATTTGATCCGCTGCCGCAGCAAGCTCAGTTGAACTGGACGTTGACTGTTGGACCAGTTCACGCATTTTTTCCATCGCGCGCACAACGGACTGCGCGCCTGACGCTTGTTCTTCAATGGAAGAGTTAATTTCCTGCGTGATTTCGGTCAGCCTCGATGTAGCCTTCGCGATTTGCGTTGAGCCGTTGGATTGTTCGTTTGTGGCTCCGCCAATCTGTTGCGCGAATTTGTATACTTCGGTGACGACGTCGGAAATCTTGATCAACGCCACGTTCAACTCGCCGCCGAGCTCGAGGCCCTCCTGCACCATGCTCGTGCTCTTCACCATATTTTCCACGGCTTCGCGCGATTCCTTCTGAATGCCTTCGATCAGATCCGAAATTTCCTTCGTGGATTGCGTAGATTTTTCGGCCAGCTTGCGCACTTCTTCGGCAACTACCGCGAATCCAAGTCCGTGCTCACCGGCACGGGCGGCTTCAATGGCGGCGTTCAAAGCCAGCAAGTTCGTCTGCTCGGCCAGATCGTCAATCACTTCGATAATCTTTCCGATTTCATTCGCGCGCTTGCCTAGCGCATCGATAATTTGTGCGGACGACTGAATCGCCGAACTGGTCCGCGTAAGACCGGCGGTGGTCTTGTCCATGGTCTTGATGCCGGTTTGAACTTCGTCACGCGAGCGCTGGCAAATTTCCAGCAGCGTTCGCGATGTATCCGCCACGCGCTGGATGGACGCAACCATTTGCTCAATCGAAGCGGACGTTTCGGCTACGCTCGATGACTGCATTTGCGTGCTCTTCACTACGTTCTGCACGTTGATGCTCATTTCGTGCATCGTGCTGGTGACTTCATCAATCGCAGAAGCAGCTTCAACGCTCACTTTCGCAGATTCGCTCGATGCCGCCGCCATCTGGCTTGCTCCACCGGCGACTTGCGAAGCGCTATCGCGTGTCTGCGTCACAAGCTGACGCAAACCTTCCAACATTTGTTGAAATGCGTTCGCCAGAGTATCGCGTGGTGATCTCGGCTCAACAACAACCGACAATTTTCCTTCGGCAATTGCAGCGGAAACATTCGCCATTTCCTTCAAG
>DATBYL010000077.1:0-3118 GCA_036513735.1 Candidatus Acidiferrales bacterium | reverse complement strand
AGCGTTGGGCAATACCACGTGCCCTGCTTCAACATCTGCGCGATATTCGCATCCGTTAATTCCAGCCCGTGCTCGACCGAATCGCAGCCGCCATCCAGTGCGCGTTGCAGTCCGATGCCGTTGTAAGCGTGGCACGCAACTTTTTTGTGCCAGCCATGAGCCTCGTCAACAACTTCCTTTAACTCAGCCACCGTCAGCGTCGGTTGCGAGATCAAATTGCTCTTGTCATCCACCCACGAGCGATGCGTCATATAAACTTTCAGCCAGTCCGCGCCGTGATCGAGCTGTTCGCGCGCCGCTTTGCGCGCCTCCACCGGGCCATCAATAATCTGCGCACCCTTCGGCACCGTAATTTCCGGCGCGTAGCCTTCCAGCGGATATCCGCCGGTGCTGGAAATCGCGCGCGTGACGCAGAATATCCGCGGCCCCGGAATATATCCTTCGTCCACCGCCTGCTTGATTCCGATGTCCCCATACCCCGCGCCTTCCGTTTCCAAATCGCGAATCGTCGTGAATCCTTGTTCCAGCACACGCCGCGCCGAAACTGTTGCTCGCGCCGCGCGATACGACGCCGGATATTTCAAAAGTTGCACGTCGTATCCGCCCGCATCCGGCTCCTCGCCCTGCAGAAATAAATGTGTGTGCGATTCAATCAATCCGGGTAGTACCGTCGCATGTGAAAGATCAATCACTCGCGCGCCCGCCGGAATCGGAGTCGTCGCGCCGCCAACCGAGAAAATTTTGTTCCCGTGAATAATAATGATCTGATTCGTGCGCGTTGCGTCGCTCGTGCCGTCAATCAACGTGCCTGCGCGAATCACCGTCACAGTTTCACCGGCCGCGCCGGTCGAGTTCTGCGCAATCATCGGCATGCAGAACGGCAGCAGCGCGAAAATAAATAAAGAAATCCTCGCCAGAATACGCATGGAAGCCTCCCAGGAATTCAAAGCTGTATAGAGATACGCTCTAGGAAGGAAAAATCAAAGAAGAAAAAATCTAATCCGCCGCCGGACGCAATCCAGCCGCCGCTCCCGTATATCGCAGCAATAATAATGTCACGTCATCCGCCTGACGCTCGCCGCGCGCGAATTGCCGCACCGATTCCAGAATCGCTTCCTGCATATCGCTCACCGATCCCGCCGGACAATCTCCCACCGCTTTTTTCAGCCGCTCCACTCCATATTCATTTTGCTCCGGATCCATCGCTTCGCTCACGCCGTCGCTGAATAGCACCAGCGTGTCGCCCGGCTGCAAATTCACGACCGAGCTCGAAAATTTCATGTCCGGAATTAATCCCACCGGACACGACTCCGCCGGAAATGGCGTCTCTGCTTGCCCATTGCGAATCAGCACCGGCGAAGGATGTCCCGCATTGATGTACTCGAGCCGGCCGTTTCCATCCAGCGTGCCGAAAAACATTGTCGCGTAGCGTTCCACCTGCGCGTGATCGCACAAAAATCGATTGATGTGTGCAAAAGTTTCCGCCGGATGCTGGCCAAACGTCGTCGCTGAAAGCGCGCCTTGCAGCATCGTCGTCATCAACGCCGCGCCTAATCCTTTTCCGGAAACATCCGCTAGCGTAAAAGCAATTCGGTCCGGCCCCAAATCAAAAAGATCGTAATAGTCTCCGCCGACTTCCAAGCAAGATTGGTTGCTGCCCGTAACTTCCAAATAAGGATAGTGATGAAATTCGCGCGGCAGCAAAGCGCGTTGAATGTCTCGCGCAATTCCAATTTCTCGCTCAAGCCTTTCGCGTTCGCGCTCCAACACAACCAGCCGCGCATTTTCCATCACCATCGCGGCGTCGCCCGCCAGCGTATCCAGAATGTCGCGCTCCAATTTTGAAAATGCTGCTGGCCGCCTGCTATCCAAATAAAGCACGCCCAGCACTTGCCCCTTTGGCGCGCTTTCTGCATCGCCTGTTCCGCGTTCGCCCATCGCAAAAAGTGGAATCGCAACCACGGCGCGCAATCGTTGTGCAATCACGCTATGCGCCGCTTGCAAATTCTGATCCGCCAGCGCGACGTCCTCCGTCACAATGCCGCGCCGCTGTTCCATCGCCGCGTTGATCGCCGTCTTGCTCGGCTCCACGACATTTCCCGCAACGCGCACTCCGCCGCGCTGTTGCGCCACTTGCGTCCGCAAATTTCCGTCGTCGCCGGGCACCAACAACAATCCGCGATCCGCATCCGTCAAATTAATCGCCTGATCCACCATGTGCGCCAAAATTGTTTCCAGCGGCATGTGCGAATGCAGCATCTTGGTGGCTTCCAGCAGCAAATTCAGATTTCGCAAACCACCCGCGCCGGTGTCCGTCTTCGTCAAATGCTCCATGCGATCCAGAAGTTTCGGCAGGGAAGCATTGTCAGAGCGGAAAACTATTTCGTAGGAATCCGGCAGGCCGAAACTAATCGTGTCGCCATCGCGCAGCGTTACAGTTTCCGGCGCTTTCTGTCCGTTGATGAAAAGTCCGCGCTTCTGCCCGCGATCTTCCAACCGGAACGCGCGCCCATCAAAAATCAGCGCCGCGCACTGACGCGAAATTCGCCGGTCGGAAAGTTGCACGTGATTACCGACGTCGGCTCCGCGGCCAATCAGGAATGGTGTGCATTCCACGCGCATAATCTGGCGCGTGCCGTCCGGCGAAATTACTTCCAGCGCCGCTTCCGGCAGCACAACTTCCGGCATCCGTGGATAGAAAACTGTGTCAGACATAGAGCCCTTGGGTTGCGTATGTTAACACGACTCCGCCGCACCCAACGCAATCTACCAAATGAATGCACGTCGACGCAAAGGCCTGCGCACAAAAAAAGACGCGCCCTCAAATTCAAGAGCGCGTCTTCGTTTCCTTCAATTCCTAAAACTATTTACTTTGCGCGTGTCGCCGTGAAGTCTCGTGGTGGCCTATCGCCGGTCACCGCCGTACCCTTCATGTCATCGCCATTCACATCAGCTTTGTAAATGGTGATGACGTCCGGAGCGCCTTCGCCGCGTCCCGCGCGCTTGATGGTCCAAGTTGCGGAGTTGCCCGTAACGGTTCCCTCGAATGAGATGTCACCGCCGCGGCCAGCCGTTGTGCCAATCAGTTTGGCGCCATCTTGCTTGAACGTAATTGTCT
>DATBYL010000076.1:0-25224 GCA_036513735.1 Candidatus Acidiferrales bacterium | reverse complement strand
CGATGCCGATAATTTCGGAATCATCGGCTCCAGCTCGATCACAAATTTGTGGCAGCAATTGACGGGAAATATTTTCGGGCTGGCCATCTGGCTCACATCCGTTTTCCTGGTGGTCGGCGGAATCGTAATTATGAACATCATGCTCGCCAGCGTGACCGAACGCACGCGCGAAATCGGCATCCGCAAAGCATTGGGCGCGCGGCGATCGCACATCGTCACGCAATTTCTGGTGGAATCCGCGGTGCTCGCATCGGTCGGCGGAATGTTGGGAATTGGATTGGCCGAAGGAATCACGGCGCTGGTAAACGCGTCGGGCGTTTTTCCAATGTCCACCCCAATTAAAGCCGTAATTATCGGACTGCTTCTTTCCACCAGCGTAGGACTTTTCTTTGGAATTTATCCGGCCATGCGCGCCGCGAAACTGGATCCGATCGAAGCGCTAAGAGTTGAAAACTAAGATTTTTTCCGTTCACGAAATAGAGGCAAATCATGGCGCAAGGAACGCTGGACAATCTAAAACTCGGAATGGATACGCTGCGCGCGCACAAACTGCGCAGCTTCCTCGCCGTGCTGGGCATCGTGATCGGCGTGGGCGTGGTGATGATCGTCGTCGCCATCATTCAAGGATTCCGCCAGCAAGTTGTGGATAGCATCAGTTCTTTTGGCGCGGATACCGCATTCATCAGCCGCTTCAATCAAGGCCCAAGCAACGGACGCCGACCGAAAGAAGAACGCGAACGCAAGCCGCTCACCGTGGAAGATGGCGACGCGATTCTCACTTTGTGTCCGGCGGTCAGCAATCTGACCACGTGGATTACGCAGTGGGAAACCACTCACAATGTTTTGTACAGGGGCAATTCTGTTTCCGGTCCGGATTATCGCGGCGCGCAGCCGAATTATCCGTACGTATATGCCAACGCAACGCTGAAAGAAGGCCGCTTTTTCACCGTCACCGAAAACGAACATCGCGATGACGTAGCCGTGCTCGGTGAAGACACGGCAAAAGCTCTGTTCGGTACCCTGCCTGCCGTGAATCGCGAAATTCTTGTCGACGGCTCAAACTTTCTCGTTGTCGGCGTTCTGGATAAGCCCGTCGGCGGCTTCGGCACCAATGATGAAGATCGCCGGCTGATTATTCCTTTCATGACGTTCAAGAAAATTTTCCCCGCGGCATACGAAATTTCAATTCGCTTTCAGGCCAAACAGGATCAGCTCGATACCGCCGTGGATCAAGCGCGTGAAGTTTTGCGCCGACGCCGGAACGTCCCTTTTGATAAGCCGGATAGTTTTTCGATTTCCACTTCGCAGGAACAAATTCAGCAATTCGATTCCATCATTCAGGTCGTAGTGATCGCTACCGTCGTAATCGCTTCAATTGGGTTATTAATCGGCGGCGTCGGTGTGATGAACATCATGCTGGTCAGCGTAACCGAGCGCACGCGCGAAATCGGCGTCCGCAAAGCCATCGGCGCGCGCCGCAAGGACATTACTTTGCAATTTCTATTCGAGGCCATGGCCTTAACGGGCACAGGCGGATTGATCGGTGTGGTCGGCGTCGAAACAATCGTGTTCGCAATTCGCACCTGGAGCACCATGAAAGCCGTCGTACCCTGGTGGGCCGTTGCCATGGCGCTCAGCGCTTCGCTCAGCATCGGATTAATTTTCGGCGTGTGGCCCGCAATGAAAGCATCGAAGCTCGATCCAGTCGAAGCCCTGCGCTACGAGTAGCACCAGGTAGCACCGGCACTCCTGCCGGTGCCAGATTCCCAAACGCCCATCATGTAATTTCAAAGAGCAAATCCGCCCCAACAACAGTCTCGGGCCTGCCCAATCAACGATTTACCTCGCCTTACGTTCCGCCCTGTAACAGTTCGCCGCGCAGCAGCGTATCAGAGCTTTGTACCCATTAAGGACCATCATTCGCGGAGGCCGGCATGTCATTTCGTATTCCTCGTTATGCATCAAGCGCAGCGCTACTTCTTCTGGCGATTTCCACCGTCGCGCAAAAATCCCCGCAGCCGCCCGCAATTTCCACTCACGCCCGCGCCATCGAGCTGCTTCACCAATCCATGACCGCACTCGGCGGCGAAGAAAAGCTTCGCGCTATCCACGCCATCGAGCTCAAAGGGATTGGCTTTCGCAATGAATTGGAACAATCCGAGCGCCCCGAAGGCCCGTGGATGCCGGACTTTTTCCAGTCTGATGAGATTCGTGATTTCGCAAACACAAGGTATCGCACGGTGCGTCAATCCAAGACGCTGAATAACTCGTCCTGGGACGACGCGGCATGGTCGGATCCGTTAGTTCTGGTCACTGCCGGCGGATCTGCGGCCCTTTTCTCACAGGGGAAATTTAACGCCATCTCATCGGCGGGTGTGCCGGATATTGAAGAAACGCTGGCGCTTGATCCGCTACAAGTTCTTCTGACCGCGCTGGCAGCACCCGACCTTCGCCTCGGGCCAGACGCGCAGGTTCACGGGTTCACTCAACAAGTGATCGAGTTCACGTGGAAGGGAGAGCCTGTCAGAATTTTTCTGAGCAGTTATTCGCACATGCCTACTTGCATTGACGTTACGCATGCGCGGCCTGCCGATTATTTTCAAGGTCCGTGGGGCGACGTCACCATACGCATCACCTTTGCCACATGGTCGCTTGATCCCTCGGGCGTTCGCTATCCGCGGCAATGGTCCAAAGAAATGAATGGGCAGCCGTACTCGACGTACACAGCGAACGAGGTCAAGTTCAATCCCGTAATCAACGAACCCGACTTTGCGATTCCGGAAGATGTTCGCAAGGCGTCCACATCGTCTCCGGACCTGGACGAAGTTCCGGTTGGGCAAGCGAACACGGTTCCGCTTCAGGTCGCCCCCGGCGTCGAATATATTTACGGCCCCCTCAATTTCAACGCGACAGAAATTCGCCAGCACGATGGCATCGTTATTTTGGAGGGAGTGATTTCGAGCGGATATTCAGCCAAAATTATCCAGGACGCGCAAAAACGCTTTCCGGGATTGCCGATCAAGGCGGTCATCACCACTTCAGATTCATGGCCTCATCTCGGAGGCATTCGCGAATACGCCGCCCGCGGAATTCCAATCTACGCGTTGGATTTAAACCGTCCCATCTTATCGCGCCTGCTTGCAGCGCCGCATAAGCAGCATCCCGACGCGTTGGCGAAAAATCCTCGCTCGCCGAAATTCACATTTGTATCTCAGCGTACAGCTTTGGGAGCCGGAGAAAATCGAGTTGAAATAATTCCGTTTCGCACGGTGACGGGTGAGCGGCAGATGATGGTCTATTTTCCGGCGGCAAAACTGGTGTACACCAGCGATTTGTTTTCAGTCAGAACGGACGGCTCAATTTTCCTTCCTGAATTCGCGCAGGAAGCCGTTAACTCCATCGCCCGCGAAAACCTCGACGTCGATCGCGTCTACGGCATGCACTACGATCCGATGCCATTTCAACAACTGCGCGACGCCATCGCGAAATATCTAGCGCCGACGTCATAGGTAGCATCGGCACTCCTGCCGGTGCCAGATGAGCGTCCGAGTAGCATTGGCAGAATCAAATAAATTGTGCTGGGAAATTCACAACTCAAAATTAATTAGCAGCAACCTTCGCCACCGGCGCCGAAGGCCGCGCCCCAGGAACCGCGCTAGCCATTGACGGGTCAGCCGCCAACTCCGCCGGAAACGCCTTCACGTATTTCGCCAAATGCGGCAGCGTGAAACTGTGATAGTGAAAATCTTTCATTTCAGAAATTGCCTGCTCCGGCGTCCAATGATCCACAGCGATGCGATAGAGAGCGATCATCACTCCGGTCCGATCGGCGCCATACTGACAGTGTATGAAAACCTTCTGGTCGGGATTGTCGCGCAGCAGCGTGAAGAACGTCAGAATCTCGTCGCGCGTTGGAATGCTTCCGCCGTTCCACGGCAGGCTCACGAATTTCATACCCAGTGATTCCACGGACTTTTTTTCGGCGCTTACTTCGCCGCCTTCGCCGCGAAAATCCACCACAATATTCATTCCAAGTTTCTGCAAGTCGGTAAACGCGTTACCAGTCGGCTGCGCGCCGCGAAAAAGCGTGCCCGTAACGCTCCCCGCGTTGGGAACGCCCTGAATTGTCATGCTCGTCGCGCGCTCGCCCGTAGGAGCTATCTGCGCGCTAGTTGAAATGGCCGCGAACGACGCAAACGCGGCGAGAACTGTCATCGCCAGCAATCCGTTTTTCAATCGTAAGCTCATAGGAAGAGAGCCTTTCGCTCTCAGTTAATTAGATGTTTGCGAAGAAATGCGAGATGCAAGCAATCGGATCGTGCTAGTACCAGAGTCATTTCGGGAGGAATTTCCGCGTGGGGCCATTTTGCAACACAACCACTACAAATAGACACACGTTGACTGATACCCCTAACATTTTGTGATTTTTTCTAATTTTTGTGCACTTCTCTCTTGACAAGTTTTCCGAGTAGATTGATACTGCCCCCCCAGATTAGGGGGACCGCGAATTAATTTTGGAGCGCCGACACCGACTCCTTTATTGTTCGTGCCGCCTGCCCGAATAAAACGGAAACATACGACGGGTGAAACTCCCGGCGTCGGCCCGCACGATTTTTTGGATCGGCGTCTAATGCAATTCTGACGGCGTTTCAAGCGTCGCGGATTTTGCGTGGGAGATGTTTTCGCATTTGTAGGGCGAGTTGGCATTTCGGAAACCTGAAATCGAGTAGCATCCGCCCGGAGAAGCGGATGTTGCGGCCCCAAGCTGTAGTGCGAGGGGTATAATAGGGAGTACCGCTTACCGCGGGACTACCCTGAAATGCGCGGAGGCGGAAAATGGCGGAAGTGAGAATGGCATTGAACGAAGAAACTTTGAAAACAGCAACTCAGGTGGCTGACAAAACCGGCAAAAAAGTCGGGCTGGAATTTCAGCGCTATTTTACAGACGGAAAAATTTCGCCGTTCGACGCCGTGGAATGGGAACGTCGCACCGCGCTGATCGGAAACGAAAAAGGTCAGACAATTTTCCGCCAGGAAAATGTGGAAGTCCCCAAGACTTGGTCCATGACGGCCACAAACATTGTCACCTCCAAATATTTTCACGGCAAGCCGAACACTCCGCAACGCGAAGGCTCCGTGCGCCAGCTCATCGCCCGTGTCGTCGATACCATCGTGAACTGGGGCGAGAAGGGCAATTATTTTGACTCAAACGCTTCGCGTGACGCTTTCCGCGACGAACTCACCCATCTTCTTGTCGAACAAAAAGTCGCCTTCAATTCTCCGGTGTGGTTCAACGTTGGCGTGCAAGCCAAGCCGCAATGCTCCGCCTGCTTCATCAATTCCGTGCAGGACGATATGGGCTCCATCATGGGCCTCGCCAAAACGGAAGGCATGCTCTTCAAGTGGGGCTCCGGCACCGGCACGAATTTTTCCTCTCTGCGCGGCAGCCGCGAAACTCTTTCCGGCGGCGGCATCGCTAGCGGGCCAGTCAGCTTCATGAAGGGTTTCGACGCTTTCGCGGGCGTAATCAAGAGCGGCGGAAAAACTCGCCGCGCCGCGAAAATGGTGATCCTCAACATGGATCATCCGGACATCGTGGAATTCATCGAAAGCAAAATGAAGGAAGAGCGCAAAGCGCAGGTGCTCATTTCGCAGGGTTACAATTCCTCGATTGATGGCGAAGCGTACTCTTCCATTTTCTTCCAGAACGCCAACCATTCCGTGCGCGTCACCGACGAATTCATGCGCGCGGTGGAAGAAGACCGCGACACCTGGACGAAAAATGTTACCGATGGCGCTCCTTGCCAGCAATATAAAGCGCGCGATCTTCTGAAGTTGGCCGCGGATTCCGCGTGGCATTGCGGCGATCCCGGAATGCAATACGATTCCACTGTGAATCGCTGGCACACTTGCAGCAACACAGCGCGCATCAACGCCTCCAATCCCTGCTCTGAATATATGTTTCTTGACGACACCGCCTGCAACCTGGCTTCCCTGAACTTGATGAAATTCAGCGGAAACACCGGCGTTTTTGATGTCGATGGTTTCCGCCACGCCGTCGATGTCGTCATTACCGCGCAGGAAATTCTGGTAGATAACGCCAGCTACCCGACGCCGCAAATTGAAAAGAATTCACATGACTTCCGTCCGCTCGGATTGGGTTATGCGAATCTCGGCGCGCTGCTCATGTCACAAGCGTTGCCTTACGATTCCGTCGGCGGCCGCGATATGTGCGGCGTAATCACCGCTCTCATGACCGGCGAAGCCTACGCGCAATCCGCGCGCATCGCAGAACGCCTCGGCGCATTTGCCGGATATGAAAAAAATCGCGAGCCGATGCTGGACGTAATTCGTCTCCATCGCGACTCACTTCTGCCCATCAAAGAAGAAAATGTGCAGGCATCACTTCGTCAGGCCGCGCAGAAGTCATGGGATGACGCGCTGGAACTCGGCGAAAAATTCGGCTACCGCAATTCGCAAGTCAGTGTGCTCGCGCCAACGGGCACCATCGGCTTCATGATGGATTGCGACACCACCGGCATCGAACCCGATCTTGCGCTCGTAAAATTCAAGAAGCTCGTCGGCGGCGGCGTAATCACCATCGTAAATAACACCGTGCCCGAAGCGCTTCTGAAATTGGGCTACTCGCCGGAAGAAGCGGAAAAGATTGTCGCTCACGTGGACAAAACCGGCAGCATCGAAGGCGCGCCTGCTCTGAAGCCGGAGCACCTGCCCGTTTTCGATTGCTCGCTTGCTCCCGCAAATGGCGGACGTTCCATCGCATGGCGCGGACACGTCGGCATGATGGCCGCCGCGCAGCCGTTCCTTTCGGGCGCCATCAGCAAGACTATCAACATGCCCGAAGAATCCACGGTTGAAGACATTATGAACGCCTACATCGAGTCCTGGAAAAAAGGACTGAAGGCCGTGGCGATTTATCGCGATAACTCAAAGGGCAGCCAGCCGCTTTCCGCGTCCGGCGCGAAGAAAGACGAGCCTTCGCAGTCTGACGCCGCAGCACAGCCGGTTCTCGCAACGCAAGTAATGGCGCCGCAGCAGGCGGAACTTTTTTCGTCTGCGCATCGCCGCAAATTGCCGGACGAGCGCAAAGCCATCACGCATAAATTCTGGATCAACGGCCACGAAGGCTACATCACCGTCGGAATGTACGACGACGGAACTCCCGGCGAAGTTTTCATCAAAATGGCCAAGGAAGGTTCCACGCTTTCCGGCGTTATGGACGGCTTCGCGCTCACGCTCAGCATCGGCCTGCAGTATGGCGTGCCGCTGCGCGCTCTCGTCGATAAGCTGATGAACACACGCTTCGAGCCTTCCGGCTTCACGCACACCGCGGATATCCGTATGGCCTCATCCGTCCTCGACTACATCGCGCGCTGGATGGGCGGCAAATTTATTTCCACGGACTATCTGAAGCTGCAAGCCGAAGATCAAACAGTTGGTGACGTGATGGCCGGCCCTTCCATGCCCGCCACCGCGCCGCAACCGGTTGCAGTTTCGCCGGCCGTAAACAACAACGAACCACCACAGTCATCCTCGCGCGCCAGCTTCACCGCGCGCACCATGGCCGCCAGCGCCCCAACCTGCAGCAACTGCGGCATGTTGATGACGCCCAACGGCAGTTGCTACAAGTGCGCCAATTGCGGCGGCACCAGCGGCTGCAGCTAAACTGCAAATCACCTAACGAAAAATAAAACGGGGCACGGAAAATTCCGTGCCCCGTTTTATTTGGCGGGTGTGTCGAAGTCCTAGATATGAGGTAAAGCTAAGAGTTGTGCGGACCGAAGAAGCCCGTAGAAAAGAAATAAGTCAAAATCGAAGCGGCCGTCATTCCGATCGAGAAGAGTACCCAGCGATATCTGACCCAGCGTTCTCGATATCCCGACATCTGGACGAGAACGTCAGCTATGTACGCCGTGCAATAGAGAACGTTGGCCAGGACCGCGAGAAGGATCATGAACAGAACGATCTGAACCGTATACTGCGCTTTGACCGTAAACTCTGTTTTGGCCGTAGAATAATTCGCCACGAAGCACGCGCCGACCACGACAATCAGTATGCCGTTGTAAACCAGACGCATCTTTTCCCAGTAGCGAATCGCGCTCGTTAGCGATTCACGGAATAGACTAGTATCCATACTCAATAAGAATTGTAACTCTCGAACCTACCGAGCGGGAAAATTGAAGGGAATTTATTGCCCAAAAACTAAAAGGGGATCCACCCTGGGATCCCCTTTTGTGACACCACTTAAAGCCCGATGCCCCTACTACCTCGCGGGCTACCCCCGGGAAATCATTGTTCGACCGTTACCTTTGTTAGTGCAAGTGTTAGGCCAGATTTTCAAATTTCCATCACGTCCCCTAGATGATTGATTCTGCGGGAGTTAGCGCCATGCAATGTAACCCACGCCTCTTCCGCGCCAACCGCACATTCCGTTTTTCACAGAAAATCGTCGGCGGAATATGGTCTGTTGGATTTTCTAGAAATTGAAAACGGATTTTACCGAGGATTTATACGCCCAGCGAAGCTTCAATCGCAGTCGCAATTGCCGCCGCCCAACGTTCCACGTCCTCGGCGCTCTCGGCTTCCACCATCACGCGCGCCTTCGGCTCGGTGCCGGAATAGCGCAGCACGATCCGCCCGGAATTTCCCAGCGCGCGCTTCGCTTCCGCCAGCGTCTGAGCCACTTCTGGAATTTCGCTCAGCGGCGGTTTGCTGCGCACTTTCACATTCCGAATTGTTTGCGGAAAAACTTTCAGTCCCGTTACCAGTTCATCCAGCGACCCGCGCAACGCCACCAGACTCGCAATTTTCACCGCCGTCAGCAGACCGTCGCCGGTCGTCGCATCATCCAGAAAAATTATGTGGCCCGATTGTTCGCCGCCCAAATTGCATCCGCCGCGAATCATTTCCTCCAGCACGTAGCGGTCGCCCACATCGGCGCGCGCCAATTGTAAACCTTCCGCTTCTAGCACGCGTTCCAATCCAAGATTCGCCATCGTGGTGCTCACCACCCGCCCGCACTTCAGTTGTCCTGTGGATTTCAAATAGCGCGCCATCGCCAGCAAAATTCCATCGCCATCCACAAGTTTTCCGGTTGCGCTCACAAAAAGCGCGCGGTCGGCGTCGCCGTCAAACGCCACGCCCAGCGCCGCATTTTCCGCAATCACTCGCTGTTGCAATTTTTCCGGATGCAGCGAACCGCAATCCGTATTGATGTTTTTTCCATCCGGCGTCACGTTAATCGCCACAACGTTTGCGCCCAGCGAATGAAATAATTCCGGCCCCAATCGAAACGCCGCGCCATTCGCGCAATCCAAAACAATTTTCATGCCCTTCATGCTGCTGCCCGGCAAAACAAGTTTGCGCAAGAATTCCAAATATTCCGCGTCCAGCGCCGGATCAGCTTTCAGCCACAGCGCTTCCGCCGGCTGAATTTCGCCGCTCAAAATTTCAGCTTCCAGCTTCTCTTCAATCTCATCCGGAAATTTCATTCCCGAAGCCGCAAAAAGTTTTATTCCATTATCGTGATAAGGATTGTGCGAAGCAGAAATCACAATGCCCGCCGAAAATTTCTTTTGCTTCACCAGGCAAGCTACGCCGGGCGTGGTAATCACGCCGGCCGACGCCGCGGAAACTCCGGCAGCCGCAAGCCCCGCTGCAATTTCTCCGGCAATGTGCGCGCCCGATTCGCGCGTGTCCATGCCAATCAGCACCGCCGCAGGCGCAGCACTCTCTGATGGACGCAGATATTTCCCCAGCGCGCGTCCAGCGCGAAAAAGCGTGGCGTCATCCAGCGGAAATTTTCCGGGGACGCCGCGAATTCCATCAGTTCCAAAAAGTTGTTTGGCCATACGAAGTAGTTTTATTGCAGCACTAAAATCTTCAAACAAGTCAGTCTAGCACGCCGACTACAGCGCCTCGTCCGCGCCGATTTTCGCGTTCGCCAAAGATGCAACGCGCTAATTTAAATTGAAGGTGTAGCCCGGGTTCGCCGAACCCGGGAGTTCTCGCGTGGTTATGCCGGTTTCCGAAACACGTACTTTTCCTGTTTCCTGAAGGGAATTCGCTGCAGCAGTCCGTGTTCTTCCGCCATCCCAATCGACTTCATATACGCATTCACTTCCAAATGATGATTCAAATGCATCGGATGAGCTTTCGTCGATCCCGCCGGCACATCGAACGCCATCCGCCCATCGGGATTCAGCAACGAAGAAAGGAATTTCAGCTCGCCCGGCAAATCCGGCAAATGTTCCAGCACATCAAATGAAAAAATCGTATCCAATCCGCGCTGCTTCGCCGAAGCCGCCAGATCATCTTTGGAATGAAAAAATTCAACGCTCAATTTCCGCCGTTCCGCCCGGTGACGGGCAAATCTCATCGACGTTCCATCGACATCAAAATAAATCGCCGCATGTCCGCGCCGCGCCAATTCCAAAATAATCTCGCCATTGCCCGCGCCATAATCCAGACACGCGCCGCGTCCATACCTCAACATTTTTATGCTGTCGCGAATCCGTTTGTATTCCAGGTTGTATCCGGAAATCGCAAACATATAGAGTTCCGAATTCTCGCGATACCACGCCGTCATTTTCTCGCGATCGCTCTCATCCAGATGCGCGTCTTTCCAATTCTTTGCGAGCTGTTCGTTGCTCGTCGCCCATAATTCGCGTATTTTTTCAGATGGATATCCCGTGAAGTCCTGCAATTCGTCTATCGCGGCAGAAATATTCTTCCGGTTCTGGCGCTGCGCCATTCCAACAAGCACCGCTGTCGACAGCGTCGGAATAAGAAACAGAATCGAGTAAACCGGAACAGTCACCCATTCAAGTCCCTCGCTACGGTCCATGATCAATACCAACAGCAAGCCGGAAATTGCGACAACACCAGTCCAAGCGATGACGCGTTTTTCACAGGCGACGATCGCGAGATGGGCGGCGACCATGAGGAATACCAACAACAACCCGAGGGCCACGTGCGCGCCGAAAAAAAGCGCTGCTAACAAAGCGCAATCTGTGAGCCAGAAATACATCGAAGAATAGGAAGCAGGCACGAGGGACTTAGCGACATAATTCGCAACGGCAAGCCACGCGATCGCGGCCACCACGATGATCACTCCTTTGCTGCTACGTGCCGTGAAAAGAAGTCCAAACACTAATCCCAGGACCAGAATTCTCCAGCGGATCTTAACTTGCCAGCGCGCCCGTTTGGTCGAATTCACATTTAGGTGCAGGTAGTTCGGAGTGTAGAGAAGTGAGATCGCAATCGCCGCGACGATGAACAAGGCGGCCCAAAAGAAGAAGGAAATATACAGCGTGAAAAATGCAAACACTGCCGCCCACAAACGGCTGCGCTTCAAATACTTCTCTTGTTCTGTAAAATTCACGCCACGGCAGTTTAGTGGTGAACAGGTGCGTTTGGCAACGTGCGGACGTAATGCACCAAATTCCAAATCTGTTCATTCGGTTGCGAATTTCCAAATCCGGGCATCACGCTCAATCGGATTCCGCCGCGAATAACCACAAACAGTTCCGCGTCTGAATAACGCTGCACATGCTCAGCCGCAAGCGAAGGCGCCTCTGGATAGAATGAATTTCCCATCTTAGTCGGCGTCCGTCCATCATAGCCGTGGCAACTCGCGCAGGCCGATCCGTACGTCGTGTGCCCATCTTCAATACTGTCCGCGTTATTCACAGTTGCCGCCGGCAGAGTTTCTTGCGCTTTGCGCGCCACCATCACATGTTTCGCGCGAATCGCCAAATAATTCTCAATGCGGCCCGGCCGATCGAGCGCGCTCACGTCCATGTGCGTCAGCACAAACCATCCGCCGGCTATCGCCAGCACGATCAGCACAACAATGCACAAAATAAATCCGCGAACCATCAGGCCCTCATTTCGTAACCAAATTAAATTACCCGAACAAATCCGTCAGATTTCCCCAATTCAATCGCGCAGCCGCCCAACAACGTCCGCCAAATCCCTCGCCTCAGAAAACATCCGAATCGCCGCAATTCCCGCCGCCCCAGCCGCAAAGCAATCCCGCGCGTTCTCTTCGGAGATCCCGCCAATCGCCAGCACAGGTATCCTCACAGCCTTAGACGCTTCCGCCAGCAATTTTATTCCCTGCGGCTCACCAAATTTTTCCTTGCTCGGCGTCGCGAACACCGGTCCGAATATCACATAGTCCGCGCCGTCGCGTTCCGCCGCCCGCACAGCATCGACTGAATGACACGATGCTCCAATCAAAAAGTCTTTCAACGCAATATTCTCGGCAATCGCTTCACGCCGCCACGCACTCACTTCAGCAACGGCCATCGACGTCTCGCCCAAATGCACACCGCCCGCCCCCGCCGCCAACGCCACATCCAACCGGTCATTAATAATAATCCGCGTAGCGTTGGCGCGCGCCGAAGCCGCCGCAATTTTTACCGCCGCCCGCGCCACCGCCAACAATTCCCGCACAGACAAATCCTTCTCGCGAATCTGTATCCAATCAATCCCCGCCGTAACCGCGCGCGAAATTTGCTCGACCAATAAAGAAGGCTCCGCCATCGCGTTTCGGTCGGTGACGTAACACAGCAGCGGCTTCATGGGAATTTATTCCGCGGTAGGCGTCGAAGGTGTCGGCGCGCGGCGAAGCAGATTAATCGCCACGATGATGTCCAAAATTCCAAGTCCGGAAATAAATCCGCGCACCGCGGGATGCAACAAAATCTGGATCAACTCGGGATACCGGCTCAGAAAAAAATTGTGGTCCCAATATTGCGTGGACCAGGGAAGAAACACCAGCAGTATTCCCAGCTCGAACAGCACGAGCACGATGATCACGCGTAAGAATCTGTTCTTCACGCGCGTTCCGCCAACAAAATTTTCAGGGTAATGGAAATCATTCGGCCTAAGTTTCAATGAAAAGTGTAATTAAATCAAACGCAGGAAGCGAAAATTAACGTTCGCGCAGCGATCCGATGCGCTCGGCCACGTCCCGGTAATCAATATTCATCGCATAAACCTGCTGAAAACTTTTCAGCGCTTCATCGGGATGCCCGCCCATATCCTGCGCGATTCCCAAATCATATTGCAGCGCAAGAATTGATTCGTGATCCAGGTCAGGAGTTTGCAGCGCGCGCTCGTACCAGAACGCCGCAATTTCCGGCTGGCCTTTTTCCATGAAGCCCAGCGCGAGCAGCGTGCAGCACTGCATCGTGTAACGGAATTCCACTCCGCGATCGTGCGCCTGCACAACCTTTTGAAATTCGCTGATCGCTTCTTCCAGCAAGCCCATTTCGCGGTACGCGATTCCCAAATTGTAATGCGTTTCCGGATCTTCATCCGTCTGCAATTCTTCAAGCTCCGCGCGGAATTCCGCGAAAACTTCGCTCAGCGGTCCGCCCGGATCGGAAGCTCCCGCCATGGAAACTGTCGGCTTCGGCGCTTCTTTTCTTGGAGCCGCAGGCGGCGCAGCGTGTTGTGCTGATTTTGATCCCGCAGATTTTCCAGATTGCCCCAGCCGCTCGCTGCCTTTGCCGGTCGAACTCGGCGCAACAGGCGGCGCTGCATCCAGCACCAATCCAAGTTCCATCGCCAAATCGCCCAACGGAGACGACTCTGGTTCAGCAATAGTGCGAATCGGCGAAACATTTGACGCCGTGCCCGGCTGCAAAGCCTGCTCAACGAATTCCAATTCATATTCCGCCGGCTCTTCTTCTGCGTGCGATGCGCTGCCGCTATTCGCAAACACTGGAACCGGTTCGGGTGCCGGTGTTTCCGTGGGCAACTCAACTTCATCCTCAATTTCATCGCCGGAAAGCGTAGGAGTTTCAGCCGGCTCTTCGACACTTTCAATTTTCTGCGAACCGTTTGTGTTTTCTGTTTCTTCTTCCATCACAAACGCTGATCGATTCGACGTAACCGCTGTGGGCACATCATTAAATTGGCGCTCGTCCTCCGGCTCTTCCACATCCGGAATCATTTCGACGGATTTCGCGCCCGCGTCATCGGAAATCGAAGCCCACTCATCGGAAAGATCCAGCTCGTGAACGGAATCATGCGGCGAAGGCGCTGCTGATTTTCCGTGTGCCGGCGTTTCAGTCGGCAGGATTTCAAATTCCTCAACCGCCTCACCTTTCGCAGGCGCTTTCATTGACGCGTCAATTTCCGGCTCGGCCGCGGGAATCGCAAATTCCGCCGGCGCTGCAGGAGCCGCTGGAGTTGCTTGCGCAGGATCGAGCGCCGCGGCGCGCTGATATCGTCTGCTCAATTCCGCAAATCGCTCCGCACTCGCGTTGTCGCCGCGTTCCGTGTGAATGTGCACCAATTGCAACGCCAGTTCAGCGGTACGCTGGTTATTTCCTTCGCCCAGATAAAGATCCAGAAGTTTTTCCAGCGACGGCGTGTGACGCGGCGCGCGCACGATCACTTTTTCCAGCAGGTCAATCGCTTTAGGCGTCAGGCCGTAGCTCGAAAATAAATCCACATCCGTAAGTGCAACGGCAACAAATTTCTCCGTTTCTTCATCCAGTGGAGGTTCTTCAAATTTTTTCGTAACTACAACTTCTTCCACCACTGGCACCGGCGTCGCAACCGCGGCTTCCAGCGGATTCATTCCCAGTCGTGCGCGAACCTGTTCCAGATTCTCGCGAATATTTTTGTCTTCCGGCGAACGCTCAATCAGTTGTTCGTAAACTTGCCGAGCGCGATCGAAATGCCCGCCGGCAGCCGCGGCCTGTCCAAGCTGCGCCATCGCTTCAGGAAGATGAAACGCATCATTAATTTGCGTGTAAAGCTCGACGAGCCATTCGTGCGGCTCCAGGCGTCCGGTAAATCGCGCCGCCGTCGCATGCAGCATTTGCGCCAGCGATTCCGCGTCGTCATTCGTCGCCATGGTGCCGCGAATTTCGTCCAGCAAAAGCAGCGCATTGTCCGCCTGACCCAACTCGGTCATGGACATCGCAACTTTTGCCGCCATCGCGTAATGCTTCGGATCGCGCGCAAGCACTCGCCGAGCAAGTTGCGCCGCGCGCTCAGTATTTTCTTCCTGCAAATAAATTTCCAGCAATTGTGCGGAAGCTTCGTTGCCCGATTCCAAATCCGGCACAGATTCCAGCAACTCCGCCGCTTCATTACGACGTCCCGCTGCCGAAAGCGCGCGCGCCATCAAAAGCCGCGCCAACAAATTTTCAGGCGCCAGTTTCACTGCTCGCTCGCACAATTTCACAGCTTCTTCCGGATCGCGATTCACCAACTGGCGTTCCGCGCAAACCAGCAACGTGTGCGCCGCGTCCTGATTCTGGCCCATCGCCAATTGCACTTCCGCCAGACGCAACTGTACGCGCAAATTATCCGGCTCAGCTTCCAAAAGTTTTCTCAGCAGCGCCGCGGCAGGTTCACGCCGGCCGGCTTTCAAATGACCTTCCGCCAATTGCAAGAATATCGGCCGCGCTTCGCTTAACACGCCTTGTTGAACGTAAAGTTCCGCCAGCCGCTCCAGCGGCTTCATTTCTTCTGGCGCCAACTTCGCAATTTTTTTGTAGATGGCGATGGCCTTGGTCAGAAATCCATCGCGAATAAAAATTTGCGCAAGGCGCGCAAAATAATCTATGGCCTGAAAAGTTTCGCCCTGACGCACATACAAATCGCCCACCGTCATCAGCGTCACTTGATCGCCGGGCTCGTGCTTCAAAATTTGCTGATATTCCGCGATCGCCTGCGGCACGCGATTCTGCCCCAGATGTTTTTGCGCGGCTTCAACGTGTTTAATTTTGCTATATGCCATGATGCGTTCGACAAACTCGATTCGTTGCGTCCAACACCGTCCAGCCCGAATGCCTGAGGCGCGGTCTGCCAACCCGCAGTTCGCGGGTAGCCAACGCGTAGAGTGCAGGCCAAAAAGCTGCAATTTCACGCTAACACGCGCATCACAGCGCGGCAATGAAACCAAGCGGCTGCGTTGCGCGGAAGTAACTGGTACTAACGGGCAAGCAGGGTCTGAGGGGTGTTTCGCCGGAAGTTCGCCACAAGTTGTCGTCCAGCTTCAGTTCTCGGCGTTGTCTTGCAGGTCAACGTCGTCGAAGTCTTCCAGGTTTTCGGCGTCTATTTGCAGCAAGGGAAGCGGAACTTGCGATGCGCCTGCAACCCAAGTTACGGAATTGCGGACTGGCGCGAATGAATGGCGATGAAGCGGAGTTGGTCCGTGCTCCTTCAGCGCGGCTAAATGATCTGGAGTTGCATATCCGCGATTGTGGCACAAACCGTATTGAGGATATGTTTCGTGGAACTCGTCCATCATGCGATCGCGTTCAACCTTGGCGATAATTGATGCGGCTGCAATCGAGACGGATTTCGCGTCGCCATGAATTAAGGACTTCTGCTCGACTTGCAGCTCCAATTCCATCGCGTCTATCAGCAAATAATCTGGTGACATTGTCAGCGTCGTGATGCAAGCGATCATCGCCTGTTTGCTGGCCTGATAAATATTCCACGCATCAATTCGCGCGGCATCAATCTGCGCGATGCTGAAATCCAGCGCGTGTTCCTTAATCCGTTCCGCCAAAACCGCGCGGCGATCATGCGTTAACTTCTTGGAGTCGTCCAATCCCACAATTCGCCGCCGCGGATTCAATATCACCGCCGCCGCAACCACCGGCCCAAACAACGATCCGCGCCCGACTTCATCTACTCCGCAAACGCGCATCCATCCGCGCTGACGCGCTTCGCGTTCATATCGTGAGCAGCAGTAACGTGTCATCAGCGCAGAATTTTAGCACAGCGCAAGAACGCAAAACGCGGACGCAAATTAAATGTTTCCGCAAAATAAAAAAGGCCGCTCGATTCGAGCGGCCTAAGAATGTTTGTCGGTTCGATGTAGGGGCGCTGCTTGCTGCGCCCTCATCCGAAAACCGTCCATCGAGGGCGCAGCAAGCAGCGCCCCTACATCATCAAATTCAAAATCCGATTTACGCTTCGGTCGCGTGCGTTGCTGTGCCGGCGTGAACTGCGCCGCCGCCGAGTTCAACTCGATCGGCTGGACGAATTCTTGCGGCCTTACCCTTGCGTCCGCGGATGTAATAAAGTTTCGCGCGACGTACTTTCGCGCGGCGCACAACTTCAATGATGCTGATCATGGGCGAGTGCAGCGGAAAAATTCGCTCCACTCCAATTCCGAAACTGATGCGCCGCACCGTGAACGATGCCGACGCCTGCTTGCCGTTGCGCGCAATCACCACGCCTTCATAGGGCTGGATGCGCTCTTTGTTGTCGCCTTCTTTTAGGCGGACGTGAACGCGCACCGTGTCTCCGGCGCGAAATTCGGGCAAGTCCTTGCGTAGCTGCTGCTCACTGACCTTATCAAGCACGATGCTCATGGCGGTTGTCCTTAAGGATGTATTGAGTAAGACCACTCAGGCAGGGCCTGCACGGTCGGAACAGTCGCCAAGTGTACCATACACGCCTTTGTTTGCCTATGTAGAGCCGCCCTTCATGGGCGGCATCTTGCGTTTGTGGCGTTGACCCCTATCCCACCGCCGACTCCCGACTGGACCTCTATACCCAGGTCCTCTAAATCTGCTATATCTCTGTTACACCACCAATTTCCCATGCCCACCTTTCAACGCACAAACATCCGCCTTCCGTCCCTCAACTACCTCGGAAAACGCGATTACTTCGTCACCATCTGCTGCGAGAAACGCAAACCCTACCTGGCCAAAAACGAAAATGCCGGGCCGGTTCTGGAATTTCTCCAATCCTCCGCCACGCGCGAATCATTCGCGATCCACGCCTACTGCGCCATGCCCGACCATCTCCACTTCCTGGCCTCGGGCACCTCCGACATCAGCAACATGTTGACCTTCGTGAATTCCTTCAAGCAATACGCGGCCTACGAATTTCTCGAACGTACGGGCAAACAACTCTGGCAATACAAATTTTACGATCACATCTTGCGACCCGGTAGTTCCGTCGAGACCGTAGCCTGGTACATCTGGCAAAATCCCGTCCGCAAGAACCTCTGCGCCAATCCTCAGGATCATCCGTTCTCCGGCTCCTTCTCAAAAGCAATCCCTCTCCTCAAATCCACCGAATCAAACTGGACCCCACCCTGGAAAAAGAATTTGTAGAGCCGCCCTTTACGGGCGGCAGTCTTCTGACTTTGAATTTGCACCTGCTCTCGAACCCGCACCGGCACTCCCACCTTCATCCACGTGCGAAAATCAAAATGCCGCCGTAAAGGGCGGCTTTACAAATTCAAATTCTTAAATTCCCGCCCCCACCGCAAAATCACTTTCCTCATTCCCACCCCAATGCGCTAAACCCCCCTCGCACCTTACGATTGCGGTGTCCTGATTTTGTAGCGCCGCCCTTTACGGGCGGCATCGTTCTTTGGTTCGTGTTCGCGTCGGCACGCCATCCCACCGCAAAATCACTTTCCTCATTCCCACCCCAATGCGCTAAACTCCCCTCGTACTTTACGATTGCCGTGTCCTGATTTTGTAGCGCCGCCCTTTACGGGCGGCATCTTTCTTTTGATTTCGCTAACGCCCGCACGCGGACCCGTGCCGTTACTGTTTCACCCCATTTTTTCGCGCCAGTTTACTCGTGTGTTACACTCCGCCTGAATCACACAAATGCAACTCAACATCAAACCCTCCCACGCTAAGGTCAAGGACTACTACAGCGCGCTCAATCAGTTCGGCCAGCTAAACATCAGCCACGAAACCGCCGTACGACAAGCATTCGCCTCTCTTCTTGACACCTGCGCTAAACAATTCAAATGGAAATTGGTGCAGGAATTTCGTCTCCCAGTTCCCAAAAACAAATCCGTAATTGTTGACGGCGCGGTTCTCGATTCCTTCACGTTGAAACACGGCTTCTGGGAAGCGAAAGACCTGAAAGATCATCTCGAAAAGGAAATCAAGAAAAAGCTCGAACAAGGCTATCCGCGCAACAACATCATCTTTCAAAGTCCCGAACGCGCCATCCTTTATCAAGGTGGACTTCGGGTCGGCCTGAACGAAGACATTACCAAAGCAGAAAATCTGGTCAATCTGCTCTCGACGTTTTTCGCCTATCGTGAACCCCACCAGGAAGAATGGGAAACTGCCGTTGCGGAATTCTCGAGCCGCATTCCGGAAATCGCGGCGGCGGTTGAAGTGATCATCAAGAAAGAGCGACTAACCAACAAGGACTTTGCCTCAAGCTTCGAGGCATTTGTTGATCTCTGCCGTCAGGCAATAAATCCCAATCTTTCCGAAGGCTCCGTCGAAACGATGTTGATCCAACATCTACTGACTGAGCGCATCTTCCGCAGAGTATTCAACAATCCAGAATTTACTCGACGCAACATCATTGCTGCTGAAATAGAAAAAGTCATTAACACGTTGACCAGCAAACACTTCAGCCGTGACGCTTTCCTTCAGGATCTAGATCGCTTTTATCGCGCCATTGCAGTTAATGCCGACAACGCTACAGATTATTCCGAAAAGCAAACGTTTCTTAACACCGTGTATGAACGTTTTTTTCAAGGATTTTCTCCCAGGGAAGCGGATACACACGGCATCGTCTACACTCCCCAGCCGATCGTGAACTTCATGGTTCGCAGCGTTGAGGAGATTTTACAGGGCGAATTCGGCAAATCACTAAGCCGCCGAGATGTACACGTTCTTGATCCTTTTGTCGGAACGGGAAATTTCATAGTTCGGATCATGCAGGAAATTCAAAAAACGCGACTCGAATACAAATTTGAGAACGAACTTCATTGCAACGAAAATATGTTGCTTCCCTACTACATCGCGAGCATGAACATTGAGCACGCATATCTTGACGCGACGGGTACTTATAAGCCGTTTGAAGGAATCTGCCTAGTCGACACTTTTGAACTTGCCGAGCAAGGGCAGAGCAAGCTTTTCACTGCAGAAAATACGGCGCGAGTAGAAAAACAGAAGCGAACGCCGATTTTCGTAATCATTGGCAATCCACCCTACTACGGTAGTCAAGAAAACGAAAACGACAACAACAAGACGCGTCGGTACAAGAATCTCGACGGACAGGTTTCTGACACATACGCCCGTGATTCGTCGGCGCGCCTCCTTAACAAGTTGAACGACCCGTATGTAAAGGCGATTCGGTGGGCATCAAATCGGACGAAGGGACCAAAGGTAATCTCATTCGTCACTAACAGTAGCTTCCTTGACCGAAACGCTTTTGATGGTATGAGAAAAAATCTAGAGTCAGACTTCGACGCAATTTATATCGTCGACTTGGGCGGGGATATTAGAAAGAACCCCAAACTATCGGGTACAACCCACAATGTATTTGGGATTCAGGTCGGGGTGGCGATCTCGTTCTTGATACGAAAAAGAAATGAAGGCGAGCCCGGAAAAGCCAAAATATATTACTGCGCTGCGAATCCTATCGGGAAAAAAGAGGAGAAATTCGATTTCCTCAACAGCGCCGAGACCGCCGGGCACATGAAATGGACTCGGATCGAACCAGACGATAGGTATACATGGCTACGCGAAGGACTTTCCGATAGATTTGCTGAATTTTTGCCTATTGCCGGAGAGACTCCCAGCATTTTCGATACACACTCGCTTGGCGTTTCAACTAATCGAGATTCTCTCGCCTATAACTTTAACGAGAAAACCCTAGAGACAAATGTCAAAGGGTTTGTCGAATACTTCAATTCCGAAAGCATTCGATTTCAACGAGCTGGAAGGCCAAAAGCACTTGACGATTTTTTGCGCTACGATCGCATAAAGTGGAGCCGAAACCTGAAAAGGAGTCTCAGGGTTGGCTCCCCACTTGAATTTGACCGCGATCGAATCGTCGAGACTACTTATCGTCCGTTTACAAACAAGTTTCTTTATTTCGCGCGTCTCGTCGTTGATGAAGTGGGAAAACAGCCAAGCATTTTTCCAATAGGCCAAACCGAAAACGTAGCGATATGCGCACCGGTTATCGGCGGGAGATCGCACCCTTGGGCATTTTGCGTCAAAACGGTTCCGAATCTAAATCTGACGTCTATAGACGCCACACAATCTTTTCCATTTTATTTCTATGGCGAAGAGGGCAAAAGGCGGCACGATAATGTCACTGATTGGGCGCTCACCCAGTTCCGATCGCGCTACAAAGATAGATCAATCACGAAATGGGATATTTTCTACTACGCTTACGCCGTGCTGCACCATGAGAAATATCGCACGCAGTACGCTGCTAATCTGAAGCGCGAGTTGCCGCGCATCCCCCTCGCGCCTGATTTCCGCGCTTTCGCCAAGGCAGGCAAGCGTTTGGCAGAAGTCCATGTGGACTACGAAAAGCAAAAGGAATACCCGGTCGAACGCAAAGAGAAGGCAGGTGAAAAACTCGATCTCCGGGTGGAAAAAATTCGTCTCAGCAAAGACAAAGCCACGTTGATTTACAATGACTTCCTTACGCTTGACGGAATTCCCAAAGAAACTTACGAATATCGCCTGGGCAATCGCTCAGCGCTGGAATGGGTAATAGATCAATATCAAGTTTCAACCGACAAACGCTCCGGCATCACCAACGATCCGAATCGCGACGACGACCCCGAATATATTCTTCGACTCATCGGCCAGGTCATCACCGTCAGCTTGGAAACCGTGAAAATTATCAAAGGCCTCCCGGATCTAGGCCTCCCGAAAGAATAGGCAGTTGGGAATTGGAATTTGTAGAGCCGCCCTTCACGGGCGGCAGCCTTTGTTCTGTTTTTGCCCGAAGCCTCACGCGTTTCTGCCGCCAATCAAAATTCCAAACCTGCCGCCCGTAAAGGGCGGCTCTACAAATTCCAACCCGACAATTCCTTAAATATTTAGTACCGAGTACCAAAGTTTACTTGACAAACATATACCACCCGCGCTACTCTAAACCGCAGACTTGGACGATCAGCTTCAAATCGCGACTTTCGCGTCCCGAACGATTCAAGGGGGATGAGGGAGCTACTGCTTCCCAAATTGGGAATCGCCCATCCTGCCGGACTCAAGAATCACCGCTTTTTTAGTAGTCCGCATCAATATCAAAACAAACGACTTGCATCGCGATGACCCTCTCATTCGAGCTAAGTCCTTTGTTTTGATATTCATGACAAGATCGACCGACCTAACCCCTTTGTTTTCACACTGATGCTCAAAACAGGGGGAGGGGGTTGGGTATCAACATAGTTACCCCCGGCGGGAATCGAACCCGGGTTTTCAGGTTTAGAACCTGACGTAGAACCGCACGTGTAGCTTGCCCCGTTTCGCAGGGGCGAGGATTCTTGCTGCCCTCGGCGAGAGTTCAATTGGGCAACAGCAAGATTTTGATCAGTTCTTCGGGGCTACGTTTGGCCGTTGCGGTGAAAATTGGCGGCGAGAAGCCTCAGGGCTGCGAATCCGCCCTGAGCTACACGTGCCAACCCGTGGGACGTTTGGCAAATGAATTAGCGACGGTGGACGACCTGGGTGCATCGGAATTATGGAGGCACATGAATCTATCGTTTCGCGAAATAACCCGTTTGCGTCTATAATGGGGGCGAAAGAGGAGGTGTCTTCGCGTGCTGTCTATTCGGTTGGCGAGAATTGGCAAGAAGAAGAAACCGTTTTATCGCGTGGTGGTGATTGAGAAGAGCCGTCCGCGAAACGGGAGAACGCTGGAAGTGGTGGGAACGTATGATCCGCTGCAGAAGCCGGCGCTGGTGAAGCTGGATGCGGACCGAGTGAAATATTGGCTGGGCTGCGGAGCACAACCAAGCGACACGGTGAGAAGTTTCTTCAAGGGCCAGAAAATCGCCTAGATCGAGTTGCGTGACCATCGCGTGGAAAGCTTATGCGGAAGCGCAGAGCAGAGTGGTTACGCAAACGGCTTGCCAGCTAGTCCCAGCAGACTGTATTTCTAGCCCACTTGGAAAAAAATTGCAGGGCGCACGAGGAAAACAAGTTAGAGCGGGCTGGGTGGGACATGCGCAGGAGGCTGCGTCATGAAAGAACTTGTTGAGATAATTGCTAAGGCGCTGGTTGATAAACCAGAAGCGGTAGTAGTGAACACTGTTGAAGGCGAACAAGTGACCGTGCTGGAGTTGAAAGTGGATCCCGCCGATTTGGGAAAAGTGATTGGGCGGCAGGGACGCACGGCAAAGTCTATCCGCACGATATTGGGCGCGGCTGGAATGAAAATGAAGAAGCGCCTGACGCTTGAAATTCTTGAGTAGTGCCCTCCGATCCAATTGACCGGCTGACACTTGCGCGATTGCTGCGTCCGCATGGGATTCGCGGTGAAATAGCCGCGGAAATATTGACGGATTTTCCCGAGCGGTTGACGAAGCTGCGAGAGGTGTGGCTTTGGGATGCGAGCGCGGAAACTTCTATTGAAGCGATCGTGCAGAAATGTTGGCTGAGCGTGGCGCGCGGCGGACAGGCGGTGTTCAAGTTTGCCGGAGTGGATCGGATTGAGGATGTGGAAAAGTTTCGCGGTCTGGAAGTGCAGGTGCCGCTTTCGGAGCGCATGGAGTTGCCCGCGGGAAGTTATTTTATTTCGGAATTGGTGGGATGCGAAGTTTGGGAAGTCATTTCACCGGGTGAAGCAGAAGAGCTAGAGACGATGCTGGGAATTGTGACTGGAGTGCAGGAGAGTGGGACTCCGGTGCTGGAAGTGGATACACTGGCGGGCGAAGTGCTGATTCCGTTGGCGACGGAAATTTGCAGGAAGATTGACGTGAGTGCGCGGAGGATTGAAGTGGTGATGCCGGAAGGATTGAGGAATTTGAATCGGAAAGATTTGGGGAAGAAGAAAAGGTAAAGGCGAAGGGACGGGCAGGAGGTAAGTCAGAAAAAATTAAAATGCGTTTTGATATTGTGACGATATTTTCGGAATTTTTTGACGGACCGCTGGATTATGGAATTTTGCGGCGTGCCCGCGCGACTGGATTGGTGGAAGTCCACGTGGAGGATTTGCGGGATTACACGCACGACCGGCACAGGACGGTGGACGATCGCCCATTTGGCGGCGGCGAAGGAATGGTGCTGAAGCCGGAGCCGCTGTTTGAGGCGGTGGAAACAATTATCGGAGTGAAGCCGGTTTCGTCGCTGAGCAAGAAGCCGGCGAAGGTGAGTACGGCGGCGAACACGTCTGTGGTGCTGCTTTCCGCATCGGGAAAAATGTTTACGGAGCAAGTGGCGCGTCGACTGAGCAAATTGGAACGCGTGGTATTAATTTGCGGACGCTACGAAGGTGTGGACGAGCGCGTGGCGGAACATTTGGCGACGGAAGAAATATCCATTGGCGATTTTGTGCTGAGTGGAGGCGAGTTGCCGGCCGCGGTGATCGTGGATGCGGTGACGCGTCTGCTGCCGGGGGCGCTGGGGAATGAAGCGTCGTCGGTGAGGGAATCATTTAGCGTGGAAAATTTGGATGCGGCGGCGGAAGCGGATGGAGATGGCGGGAAGAGTGTGACGGCGTCGAAGAAAAGAAAAGAGAAAATTGTTGGCGCGGAATTTTCGGAGTGGCTGGCGTCGGTTGCAGCGGGAACGAATGCGGGAGCGGAGCGCGGAGGGATATTGGATTGTCCGCACTACACGCGGCCGGCGGCGTTTCGCGATTGGGAGATTCCTGAAATTTTAAATGGCGGGAATCATGAGGAAATTCGGCGGTGGCGTCGAAGAGCGGCGCTGGAAAAAACTTTGAGGAATCGGCCGGAACTTTTGGCGCGGGCGGGATTGACGAATGAGGAGTTGGTTTGGTTGGAAGAATTGCATGCGGCGGGGGATGGGCGGAAGAAAAAGTAGAGTGGGTTAAGGGCGCGGCGTTCGTTCGCGTTTTCGGATTTGAATTCGATGGAAAATTGAATTTGAGGAAAAATATTCGGATGAGGGCGCAGCAAGCAGCGCCCCTACAATTATTTTCTTGCGTCGGGGACGGGGAGAATTACTACCTGGCGTTCTTCGCCTACGCCTTCGCTGGTGGTGCGAATTCCGGCGAGATCTTTTAGGGCCAGGTGAACGATGCGGCGTTCGCGTGGGGCCATTGGATTTAGGCGGAACGGTTGCTTGGTTTCGCGGACGCGTTGTGCGGCAACTTTTGCGGAGAGCATTAGTTCGGCGATGCGCAGCGAGCGGAAATCGCCGGAATCGAAACGGATGCGGTCGAAGAATGGCGGCTCGAGACGCAGCGAGCGCACGGCTAGGTATTCGAGTGCGAGAAGAAGTTCGGCGCCGCGCTCGA
>DATBYL010000075.1:0-8393 GCA_036513735.1 Candidatus Acidiferrales bacterium | reverse complement strand
GAAATCAATTTCGCCACTTGTACCAAACTCGTTGCCGGACGAATCACGCCAAATGCTTCCCCATGCGCACGCCCGACTTTTTCCCAGTCGCTCATGTTCGTCAAATACATTCGCGTGCGCACCACATCGCGCAAACTCGCGCCCGCCTGCGCCAGCGCCGCTTCAATATTGTGAATCGTTTGCACCGCTTGCCAATATGCATCGCCAACTCCGACAATTTTTCCGTCCGGCCCCGTAGCCGTTGTGCCGGAAACGTGAATCACGTCTCCAACGCGCACCGCGCGCGAATATCCTACGATTGGTTCCCACGGAGTTCCACTCGAATAGTTGGTGCGTCTGTGCATGGCGAATTCCCCCGCGCGCATTTTACAACATCATCGTCACTTCGCGGCGTTGTCTCCACGCGAACAGTTGCGGCGTGCGCAAATTCCATTCGCGCCGCCGTGGAGATGCCCGCGATGCCATGCTAGACTCGCAGAATTGCAACAAGGATGACGCAGAGCATTTCGTCACGAGACAGGCCAACAAGATAGGACTGACGCGCATGAAGTGTAAAAACATTCTCGAATCCATCGGCAAAACACCGCTCGTCCGCTTGAACCGCATCACCGCCGGAGTCACCGCGGAAGTTTACGCAAAAGTGGACTATCTGAATCCCGGCGGCTCCGTGAAAGATCGCATCGGCATCACCATGATTGACGACGCCGAAAAACGCGGCCTCCTGAAACCGGGTGGAACAATTATCGAAGGCACTTCTGGAAACACCGGAATGGGTTTGGCGCTCGTCGCCGCTGTGCGCGGATACAAAATGGTTTTCACCATCACTGATAAACAGTCCAAGGAAAAGGTGGATTTGCTAAAAGCGCTCGGTGCGGAAGTCATTGTCTGCCCGACTGCTGTAGAGCCTGAAGATCCGCGCAGTTATTATTCCGTCGCGAAAAAACTGGCGCGCGAAATTCCGAATTCCTACTACCCAAATCAATACGAAAATCCCATGAACCCTGAAGCGCACTACCTCACCACGGGCCCGGAAATTTGGGAGGACACCGAAGGAAAAATCACGCACTTCGTTTGCGGCATGGGAACCGGCGGAACAATAAGCGGAGTCGGCCGGTATTTGAAAGAAAAAAATCCCAATGTAAAAATTATCGGCGCCGATCCCATTGGCTCGCTCTACTATGAATTCTTCAAAACAGGAAAAGTTGGCAAAGCCGCGACATATGTCGTTGAAGGAATCGGTGAAGATATTTTCCCTTCTACGATGGAATTTAAATATCTGGACGACATCGAACAAATTAATGACGAAGAATGTTTCGTCTGGGCGCGGCGATTGGTAAAGCAAGAAGGACTTTTTACCGGCGGTTCCGGAGGCGGCTGCATTTCCGCCGCGCTGAAAGTTGCGAAGCGCTGCAAGAAAGGCGATCTCATCGTCGCATTTCTTCCCGACACCGGAATGCGCTACCTCAGCAAAGTTTATAGCGACGAATGGATGAGCGAACGCGGATACGCTGATAGCGAGATTGCTTTGCGGGCGGCAGACATCGTCCTTGCGAAACGAAGAAACGGAAAAGAGCGCGAATTAATTATCGCGCGCGCAGACCAAACCGTTTTTCACGCGCTGCACACAATGCAGAAGCAGGACATTTCTCAACTCCCCGTGTTCGAGGAAAAAGTTCCCATCGGCACAATTTTTGAAGACCAAATCCTAAATCTCGCGCTGCAAGGAAAAGACTTGCGTAAACTTGTGATCCGCGAAGTGATGGGCAAAGCGCTGCCCATCGTGCAAAAAGATGCGCCCGTCGAACGCGTCACGCATTTGCTGAGCCACGACACTCCCGCTGTTTTTGTGGACATGGGTGATTCCCGTTTTGACATCCTTACAAAATACGATTTGATGAGCACCATCGCCGGAATGGCCGAAGCCATGCGCTAAATTTTTGTTTGCAGACTTTTCTTAGTAAACTGTTTCTACATTCCCAATGAGAATTGAAGATTTCAACGCGCGCTTGAAGAACGCCATCCTTATCGCTGATGGAGCGATGGGATCGCTGCTGCACGAATCCGTGGGGCCTCAGCGATGTTTTGAGGAATTGAATACTTCGCAGCCCGAAGCTGTTGTGCGAGTGCATCGCGCTTACATTCAAGCGGGCGCGCAATTAATTGAGACCAATACTTTTGGCGCGAACCGTTTGAAGCTGACCGCTTCCGGACTTGGCGATCAGGTTTCGCGCATCAATCACGGCGGAGTGAAAATCGCGCGCGAAGCTCGCGAAGGCGCGCATCACGAAGTGATGATCGCTGGATCGATTGGGCCATCCGGAGTTTCGCGTCACATGAACGAAATTTCCGTGGAAGAACTTCGCGCCGCGTTTCATGAACAAGCGCAAGCTCTGGAAGAACGCGGAGTAGATTTATTTTTGCTGGAAACTTTTTCCGATATCGAAGAATTGCTCGTCGCAATCGAATCGATCCGCTCGTTTTCAAATTTGCCGATCATCGCACAAATGACTTTTTCCGAAGAAGGCACAGCTTCCGGCGGAACTCGTCCTGCTGACGCCGCAATTCGATTAGCCGCCGCAAATGTTCAAGTGATTGGCAGCAATTGCACGCTTGGGCCGCAATCGCTTTTGCCGATACTGGAAGAACTTTCGCGCGGAACGGGTGCAATTCCTCGCAGCGCGATGCCGAATGTCGGACTTCCGCGCCGCATGGGCGACCGCACTGTTTATCCAAAATCGTCACCGGAATATTTCGCGCACTTCGCGCAGGACGCCGCTGCGCTGGGCGTAAGAATTTTGGGCGGATGTTGCGGAACAACTCCGGAACATATTCGCGCGATGGCTGATGCTGTGAAAAAGCTTGTGCCAACTGCTGCGCCACGAGTTGCGTCCGTAAAAAAAGTTGTTGATGAAGCACCGCTGAGCATTGCGAAACGCGAGCCGGAAAGCGGCATCTGGAAAAAAATCCAGCAGAAGAAATTTGTGGTCTCTGTTGAAATCGATCCGCCAAAAGGCATCGCGCTCGAAAGAATTTACGAGCAAGTTGACAACGTTTTGGCCAGCGGAAAAGTGGACGCGATAGACATCAACAGCGGCGCGATGGCAAGAGTTGGCATGGACGCTTTGATGGTGGCCGGCGGGCTTGAAAATCGAGGCGTGGAAACGATTCCGCATCTGACCACACGCGATTTAAATTTAATCGGCTTGCAAGCTTCGCTGCTCGGCGCGTGGACGGTGGGCGGCGTGCGAAATATTTTGGCGGTTACTGGCGATCCTCCGTCTGTTGGAGATTATCCAGAGGTGAGCGGAGTTTTTGAAGTGGACTCGATTGGATTGGTAAAGGTGTTGGCGAAATTAAATCAGGGAATGGACTGGTCCGGAAAAACTTTAGGTGGCGCAACAAATTTCACGATTGGCGTTGCGCTGAATCCGCTGGCTGAAGATCTGGATTATGAAATTGAACGCTTCCATACGAAAGTGGAAGGCGGCGCGCATTTCGCGATGACGCAACCTCTTTTTGATCCGCAGCATTGGCATGATTTTCTGAAGCGGTTGGGCGGGCCTTGTCCAATTCCAGTTTTATTGGGGGTTTGGCCGCTGACGAGTTACAAACAGGCGTTGCGTTTAAATAATGAAGTGCCGGGAATTGTGATTCCTGAGCCGGTTCTAAAAGAAATGGAATCTGCTGGAGCTTCCGCGCGTGAACATGGATTCGCACTGGCGAAAAAAATGTTGGCCTGGGCGCGAACGGAATTAGCCGGCGCTTATTTAATTGCTCCGTTCAAGCGGTACGAAGAAATCCTCGAAATATTCTCGTAGGAAAATACAGTCGACAGTTCATAGTTGAGAATCGAGAGTTGGGTGGCGTGGGGGCAAGTGCGCTCAAAAAATGCATTATAATGCATGTTGGAGGCAGATTTTGGTGAAAAGTGCATTATAATGCACTTTTTGGGGCTGGAAAAAACGGAAATGTGGACATTTCGAGAGGCCTTAACGCAGATACGCGCGAAAACATTGGAGAAATGCGAAGCATAAGCATGAAGGAAGGACTCACGTTCAGAGAACGTGAGCTACACCCGGCCCACCTGAAGGTGTCCCCTACGAGTGCAGATTTTCGCTAAGTCCTTTATTTGCATACACATCGCAAAATAGGGTGGGGGTGGGGGGTAAGTGGTTTTGGCACTTATTGTCGGCAAGGTGCTGTAGATAAGGGAGTTAGCTTGGGCAGATTTTGCGTTTTGTAATGCACGGATGCGCTGCAGTTGCTGCAGGAGAGAATGCTTCACAAGAGGCATCGTTAATCCCGAAGCTTCGGAACCTGAGGGGCGCGAATATTCTGCTTGCCGGCAATATTAATCCGGTGCTCCGGCGCAAATCATTAGTTCAAGCGCCGATTCCTTCCACATGCTTTTCCGTGAACGCCCGATTCAGGTGAAGGGAACAGCCGACGAACTCCGCAAGGCTGTTCATGATGCGAGCGTCCTCGGCATCGAATTTCGTTCGTTCGTCATGGGCGACGATCCAGGTGGTGCCTTCGGTGTGCGGGCCTATATGGAGCGGAACGACCAGCGCTTCAACGATGGGGATTTCCACTTTATTGAAGTACTGAAAATAGCGGCCGGGATACTTGAAAAGCTGCGGAGCTTTGCGGTCCAAGGTAACTCCGCATGGACTGAAATTCCTGGGAGTTGTTCCCCCGATATACTTCTCGAGCTTTCCGGAAACGTTCGTCCAACGGAAGACTCTCTCTCCGGGAGCCTTCGGATCATACACGCTCAGTCCACCGCTACCGGCCCCACACAAATCGATGGGCATTTTTATGAAGAAATCAAGCAGGTGATCGGGTGTAGTAGCCGCAACCTGAGCAAGGGCGCGAAGGGATTGTGCTTCCAATTGTGAAGCGCGTTCCCGGCAAGCGCGCAACCCAAGCTGTTCTGTAATCAGAATGCTTTCGAGCGTGGCAGGAAGTTGCGCAGGCTCTTGAAGAGTTGGCGGCTTCGGATCGGCCAAAGTTTTCTTCATGCCTTTGAGGGCGGTTCGCAATCTGGTTTTTATAGTGCCGACAGGAACGCTGGTGTGATCCGAAATTTCTTCGCAGGTTAATCCTTCAAAGTAGGCCAACGTGATTGCTTCGCGCTGGGCTTCGGGCAGGCCAGCGAGCGCGGCCGAAACAAGCTGGCGAGCGACGTGTAATTCCAAAGCCGTCGGCGCCAGATCGGCAGCGAACATCGTGGCATCTCCCCCAGCGGATTCGCGTGCAGTTCGACCGCGATCGCGCCGGATCCGTGAGATCGCGCGGTGGCGCGTCATGGTCAGCAGCCATCCGATTAAAGAGCCGCGAGCAGTGTCAAATTGGGAGCTCTTCAGCCACAACTGGAAGAACGTGTCTTGTAGCAGTTCCTCGGCGCTTCCAGAGTCGCCAGTGATGCGGAGAGCAACGGAATACAAAAGACTGCCGTGCCGATCGTAGAGAGATTCCAGAGCCGATTGGTCTCCCTGAACCAAGCGGTCTACGAGAACTTCGTCGCTCAGTGCATCATTATGTTTCGTCAGGCCCATGTCGGGATTCTCCAATCCAGTGTTCGTGCAGTATGTCGCTTCATAACTAAGATGTTCGACGCGCGAACTTGTATTCAGTCCGCGGATGGGGCCTTAGCGCGTACACTGCCTTTTTACACGGGCCGCGAACGTGATGACTGTTCAATTTTGCACACTTACGAAGCTCTACAGCGCGCCGTCGCTGGCTCTACAGGATATACCTGACAATCCGCGAGCTAGTGTTTCTGCGTACTACTAAGCAGGAGGCGATGTGACTCTTTCCGCCGTTGAGTGCGGCAACTCGACGCACTGGGAAGCGAACAACACAACTGTGACCGACTTGAAACAGCCGGACTGGCGCGCGGCTTGCCAAGAGGCAATCTTGGAAGCAAACCCAGAGAAACTCGCTCAGCGAGTTCATACAGCAGAGACGGCAATCTTCTTACGTTTGTCGCAAATACGAATCAGTTCGGATGGAAATAAAGAAGGTCAGGCGATGCGGGAAGCTCTGGATGGCCTTGCGAGTCTTAAAGTTACCGGCGCTCGATAGACCGTTCAACAATTTATTCGGGTGAAGACATTTTGGGTTCGGCGGCCTGCAACCACTCCAATTATTTTGTCGTTCCCTTGAGCGCGAAATTCGTCCACCGCGCAGCTTACGCCTTAAGTTAGTCATCGTCGCTGAGGATAGCGAAATCCTCGTCGCTCAAGCGGCCTCCGAATTTCGGCAACCATTGCCCAGAACGGGTCAATGGCCACAGCGTCCAGTTCGCCGGTATCGTCTCTGACGGAAATTCGCAGACAATCGCGAGTTCCCCCGCAGCATTGGCAAGCGGTGCCAAATCCTCAGGGCTTACGTCCCTATGGCAGACCTCGTTTCCCTCGCCGTCCAGAATCGATAAGCTCCAAAGCATCGGGTCGGCCAGCGATCCGTCTGGGATTTGCTCGCGCGTGAACCTGATGGTTGCGATCCATGGATAAATTTTCTTCGGCCAATCCGCGGGAGCGTCCGGGTTCGGAGGTTCTTCCCCTCGCATCGTATATCCCTGCACTTTCCTATGTTGAAAGGACAATCCCGCATAGGCCTCATATTCATTTAATGTGCGCACCTGACCAAGCCCGAAACTTTCTACAGACTCCCCCAACAAGAGGCGTCGTACCTTGATTCTGCTCATCTCATCCAATTTGCTCCAAGGATTCGGCACATCCGCCGTGTTGGAATGATCACCCCAGTGCTTGCTGGCATCAGCGCGAATGTAATCGTGCCAAACGATTGTCTCGGCTGGATGGAAAAGGTCGTAACCGTGAGTGAAGGCTCGCACCGTCATCGCAGACTCTTCACCCATGAAGTACAGTTGCGGATCGTAAGGCACTTCTTCTACAAATCGTCCTGGAGCGAACAGAAATCCGGCCGATAAAAATCGGGCACGAAACGGCTGTCTTGACGTGCGGCCCAAGGGGAAAGCTCCCGGCCTAAGTTGTGGAATGCCGTCGGAAGTAAATTGCTGGAAAAGCATCTGAAAAGGTCCGCCCTGGAGAATTTCCCTTTCTCCGGGAGTAAATGGCGCGGCATAGGTGCTGAGGATAGGCTTGTCGCTGCCAGTTTCGGTCATCGTTCGCAATAATACGGCGTCCCATGCGTCAGTGAATCGGCAATGCGAATCTACCTGGAGAAACCAATTCTCGTCCTGCCACAACTTCATGATCTCGGCACGAGCCCAACAGGCGCCTCTACTTTCACGCCAATGCACGTCGAGCACGCGGAAGCGCGTGTCGTCGCCCAAGAGCAGCGGCGGGTCTTCCGCTTCCCGCTGCCAACAGATTCCGAACCTGAGCCGTGCCGGATTGCTGGCCTTCCGAATACAATCCTGAATCGTCGGCAGAAGTTGCGGGTCTCGGTAGGCAGCCAGCGAAACAAAAATTAGTTCGTCGTGTAAATACAAAGTTCGCTCCTGAAATTTCACTCTAACAGCAAGTAACGTCCGACGTCACCGATCCGCGCACATTATGTCCGTCTCCGCAAACGGATGGTAGCGGCTCGCGCTGGAGAATTTCAACGCTCAAAGCGGATTCATACAGCATTCACTGTAGTTCGTCGCGATTCTTGGCCCGTTTCAAAACGAAACTACAAAAGAAAATTAAAATAGTTGCGACACACGCAATCTAAATTCGTTTTTTTTGCGTAGTTAAATATGTAGGTAAAGGTTGAGTGATGGAAGCCGTGATTTTTCGAATGCCCTCATTGGCAATCAAATAGACGAGTTAGGGTGAGAGAGAGGTTAATCGTGGACAAATTGAAAGAGATCTTGAATAGAGGTGTCTCGCGCCGCAAATTCGTGGCTGGAGTTGGAGCTACCGCGGCGGCGACAGCGGTTTTAGGAATTACCGGATGCGGGACTGCGACTACCACTCCAACCCCGACTCCAACCCCTACCCCCACGCCAACGCCACTAGCATTTACGGATACTGATATCCTTAACTTTGCGCTAAATCTGGAATACTTGGAAGCACAGTTCTACCTTTACGCAGCGACGGGTGCTGGGTTACAAGCTGCCGATATTTCGGCCGGTTCGGCTTCGCCATTCAAGACTGTGGGCACGGTCACTTTGGGCAACGCTGCCGCAGTTCCGGGCCTTACGCCGGCGCTACAGGACATTTTGAATGAGATCGCCTACGAGGAGCGGGCCCATGTCCGATTCCTTCGCAGCGCGCTGGGCACCGCGGCAGTTCCCATGCCGAACATTGATCTGTCCTTTTTCGGTCCTCTGGCGGTTGCCGCAGGAATTACCACAAATCCGACCGGTGCCGGCTCATTCAATCCGTTCGACAATTTCGACGATTTCCTCGTCGGAGCCT
>DATBYL010000074.1:0-4598 GCA_036513735.1 Candidatus Acidiferrales bacterium | reverse complement strand
CGCCGCGGGCCGTACTTGGCTGCCCATTTGATCTCGGCGGAGTTCCGCCCGCAATAGCGAATGACGGAAACGGTTGCGCAAATAGCCAAAGCGTTTCGCATTCGAGCGATGATCACGAACAGGTGCAGACCGCGAGGATGGACTACAACATTAACGATAAAAATACGGCCTGGCTTCGCTTTCAGGCGGACACCGGACTTCAGGCGGCCTGGACAGATCCCATCAATCCGATATTTAACGCACTTTCTCCTCAGCCGCTGTACTCGCTTGCCGCGGGATACACGCATGTTTTTTCACAGAATGTTGTGAATTATTTCAACCCAGCATTTTCCTGGTATGAAAGCTTGTTCGGTCCGAGCGATTTTCAGCAGACGCTTACCGCGTTCCCAATTGTGCTGCATGGCAGCGGCGCGAATGCTCCTTTCACCACGCTCGGTGGACTGGATAACACTTGGGTGCAAGGAAGAAGCGCGTCGCGATTCTTTATCAACGACAATCTGGCGTGGAGTCACGGCGCACACGAACTGCGATTCGGAACCAACACGCGGATCCTAAAGCTGAATGATTACGACTTCGGCGAGGGAACTGTCCCGCTGGTCACCTACACAACACTGGCGCAGTACACTTATGGAGTCGCGTCCACGGTAACAAAAACGTTCCCGACGTCGGCGAATGAACCTTTCAACTTTCTGAATCTGGATCTTTACGCGCAAGACACCTGGAAAGTGACGAAGAAGCTGACGTGGACTTTCGGTGTTCGAGACACTTTCAATTCCAATCCGCTGAATCCTCACGATCAGATTGCCCGCTTAAGCGGCTCATTCGATTCCATCTCGCACAATGTGAATCAGCCGCTAAACGCCGTGATTCAAACCGGCCTCGGCAACGTATTTTCCTCGACGCCGCTGGCGATCTGGCAACCGCGCTCGGCGATCGCCTGGCAGTTTGAGTCAAAGTCCGTGCTGCGCGTGGGCTTCGGACTTTTCAGTGATCTTTTGCCGGGCAGCATCGCCGATGTGGTCGGAGTGAATCCGCCTTACGTTCAAACTTTCCAGGGTGGACTTCTTGGAACGGTTGGAGGCACGGCCATTGCGCCGGGAGTTCCGAACAGCGCGGTTGACGCAACCGTGGCCGCGAATCAAATTTTCAGCAATGGATTTTCGCAGGGCGCGATTTCCTGCGCATCTCCGTTAGCGAATTTCGCCACATGCCTTCCGCCGGTTTCGATAACTGCGCTTCCGAGCGGAAAACTTCACGCGCCGTACTTTATGGAATGGAGCCTCGGGCTGGAACATCAATTCGGATCCACGATAAGCGTTCACGCGCAATATGTTGGCACGCGGGCCGTAGACCAACCTTATATGACGCAGGTGAACGGGTATCAGACCATTTGCCAGGGATGCTTCGCGCCATTTCCTTACGCGCAGGCTCCGGATCCCAGATTCGGAGCCGTCACGCAACTTTCCACCGGTGCAAACAGCCTGTACAACGGTCTGCAACTCTCGGCGATAAAGCGTCTTGGGCACGGCCTTTCGGGGCAATTGAACTATACGTGGAGCCGCTGCATGGATGAAGTCTCCAATGGAGGGTTCCTGCAATTCTCCGCCGGAGGAATTCTGGCGCCATTACCGGGAAATCTGGCGCGCGATTACGGGCCATGCGATTACGACATTCGCCAGAACTTGAGCGCGCAGTATGTTTATCAATTGCCGGTAAAAGTTAAAAACAAATCTCTCGGATATGCGGTTAACAAGTGGCAAGTCTCCGGAACCGCGTTTTGGCATACCGGGCTTCCATTCTCCGTTTTTAGCACGCCATATTCGGCGAGTGGAGATGGAATCGTGAATGGCAGTGGCCCGCAATTTGCAAGCGTTGTTCCGGGCGTGCCGCTGTATGAGCACAATTCCATCGCAGGAATCACGCAACCGGGCACGGTCCAGTGGCTCAATCCGTTTGCATTTGTCTCCGCGGTTGATCCGAGCACCGGAGCCTGCGTTGGCGGCAATAGTCCGGCGAATTGCCAATTCGGAACGCTCGGCCGGAACGCGCTGCGCGGCCCGGATTTCATTTGGAGCGATCTCTATATATCGAAATCCTTTTCATTGACTGAAAAAGTGACGCTGCGAATCGATGGCCAGTTCTTCAACCTATTCAACCATCCAAATTTTGCGCTTCCGAACATGGTCATCGCCGGAATTCCAAGCAAGCTGTCCACGCTGGCCGGGTTTGGAGCGATTGGTTACACCTCGTCTCCGCCGACAGGACTGCTCGGAGTCGGTTTGGGCGGTGATAGCACGCCACGCATGATCGCGTTTCAATCACGGCTGGAGTTCTGACCATGACTCGTCCGGCTTGATCGCGACGTTTCGGAGTTAAGCCAGGCGGCGGATTGGAATTAAATCCTTCTTGACATGCTTCTATATTTCTGCAATTGTGGAAATATGAAGGCACAACACACCAAACCAAATCTCGACAACGTCGCCCGATACGCGGACATGTTCTCCGCCATGGGAACGGAACCTCGACTCCGCATCATGCAACTCTTGCTGTCAGCACATCCCGAAGGACTTGTAGTTGGAGACATTCAGGACGAGATCGAGATTCCCAATTCCACTTTGTCTCATCACTTGGACAAGCTGAAGAACGAAGGCCTCGTGAACGTGCAGCGCGAAAGCACATTTTTGCGATACACGGCAAATACTGAGACGTTGCAGGAACTCCTACAATTTCTTTATTCCGAATGTTGCACGCGAAATAAGGCATTGAACCGAAACGAAATTATTCAAATCTGCAGATAGGAGGAACAACCATGACTCTGAACGATACCTGTTGCGGAACCGGCTGTTGCTGTCCGCCAGCTAAATAAATGGTTCACAATATGCCGCCGCACTTTAACGTACTATTTTTGTGTACGGGCAATTCGGCGCGCTCAATTTTTGGCGAGGCAATTCTGAATGTTAAGGGCCGCCCGAATTTTACTGCGTACAGCGCAGGCAGCTTTCCGAAAGGTGCTGTTCATCCTGCAGCGTTGAAGCAGTTGGAGCTTTCTCATCTGCCCACAGCGGGATTGCGAAGTAAAAGTTGGGATGAATTCGCAAAGCCCGGCGCGCCTAAGCTGGATTTTGTGTTCACCGTTTGTGATAACGCCGCGCGTGAAGCGTGTCCGATCTGGCCCGGCCAGCCCATCACCGCTCATTGGGGCATTCCCGATCCCGCGGCGGTTACGGGCACACCGGAAGAAATCGAACGCGCTTTTCGAGACGCATTTATGACTCTCGACCGGAGAATCAGTTTGTTTCTTTGTTTACCATTTGCCAGCCTTGAAAAACTTGCGATCAAAAAAGAAGTGGATCGCATTGGCCACGAATGACAACTACGCCGAAAGTTTCGCTCCCGCGTCGCCTCGCCGCGGAATTTCTGGGAACTCTTCTGCTCGTCGCCACCGTGGTGGGTTCCGGCATCATGGCCGAGCGCTTAGCCGGCGGGAACGCAGCCTTAGCGCTTCTTGCCAATACCATCGCGACGGGAGCCGCTCTCGTGGCACTGATTCTTACCTTTGGTCCCATCTCCGGCGCGCATTTCAATCCCGCCGTAACCATCGCAGACGCGCTCGAAGGAGGAATCAGTTGGAGCGAAGCGTCTAAATATATTTGCGTTCAGATCGTCGGCGGAATTACGGGAACAATCACGGCGCACATGATGTTCGGCCTGCCCCTCGTTTCAATTTCACACCACGTTCGCAGCGGCCCTTCTCAGATTTTCAGCGAGTTTGTAGCGACATTCGGTTTGCTCTGTGTAATCTGGGGCTGCTCGCGCCATCGTTCCAACGCAGTGCCGTTTGCCGTAGGAAGCTACATCGTCGCGGCATATTGGTTTACCGCTTCCACGTCATTCGCAAATCCCGCTGTCGCGATAGCGCGTTCGATAAGTGACACATTCTCTGGCATTCGCCCGGTCGACGTTCCTTTCTTCGCGCTTGCTCAAATCGCCGGCGCATTGACCGCGACATTCCTTTTCCGGTGGCTGGTTCCTAGCTTGAAAGCGCAGGCCGGAAACGTAGTTGTTAGTCATGAACACTCCTCGCGTTGACTCGCGACCGCGGCGCAGGCGAAACTCATTGCATGATGATTGCCGTTTTACGGTACTTGGACGAGTTCGTGAAGATCGATGGTGCCTGGTTATTTTCCGAGCGCCAGCTTTACGTTGACTGGATCGAGGAGCGCGCACTCTGATGAACGTTCCGACGGCAAGCCAAAAGCGAATCGTAATTGTTGGCGCATCCGGAATGGTCGGCGGATACGCACTTCGCTATGCGCTCGAAAATTCCGCCGTCGGAGTTGTGACGTCGATCGGCCGCAAGAAACTCAACATCTCGAGTCCGAAACTGACACAGGTTTTGCATTCCGACTTCGCGGACTGCTCCGCGCTATCGGGTGCGCTTGCGGGACAGGACGCCGCGGTCTTTTGCTTAGGCGCCTATACCGGTGCGGTCTCGGATGCCGACATGCGGCGAATCACCGTCGACTACACGGTCGAGTTCGCGCGGGTTCTCCGCGCTAGCAGCCCAGGCGCCGCCTTCTCCTTCCTAAGTGGCAACG
>DATBYL010000073.1:0-7755 GCA_036513735.1 Candidatus Acidiferrales bacterium | reverse complement strand
ATTTTCGACGTCGCTGCCGCCTTCGATGCGGACAGCGACACCGGCTGCAATTCTCGCATCGCTTCGGCAAATTGATAGCGGATTGAAATCAATTCCCGGCGTGACGGCTTCGGCGTTGAATTCCGGCGCATTTCCTTTGGTTGGAGATGACGAGCAACTTTTCTGGATGGATGGGCAGCCGAAGCCAGCAAATCCGAATGACATGAATTGGGCGGTGAGCTATGTGGCCGGGCCGGATTATTTGAAGGCGATGGGAATTCTGCTGAAGAGTGGAAGATTTTTCAGTCCGCAAGATGACGAGCACGCTCCGTTGGTTGCGGTGGTGGACGATGCGCTGGCGCGGCAATATTTTCCGAATCAGAATCCCGTTGGCAAACGGATTAATGTGGATGGCCAGCCGACGCAGGTGGAAATCGTTGGCGTTGTGGGCCACGTGAAACAGTGGGGACTGGATTCGGACGCGAGCGAGCTGCAAGCGCAAATTTATTTTCCGTTTATGCAAAGGCCAGACGGCGGGCCGCTGGTGGTGATGCGCACCGCGGGGAAAATGCCCGGGTTGATGGACTCCGTGCGCCAAACGATTCGACAAATTGACAGTCAGGAAACGGTTTTCCGCGCGCAGACAATGGAGGAAATTATTTCGAGTTCCATCGCGTCGAAAAAATTCACGATGATATTGCTGGGCTCGTTTGCGATTCTGGCGCTGGTGCTGGCGAGCGTGGGAATTTATGGCGTGAGTTCTTATTTGGTCGGGCAGCGGACGCATGAAATTGGAATTCGCGTCGCGCTGGGCGCGCAAAAGGGCGATGTGCTGCGATTGATTCTGGGACAAGGCGTGCGGCTGACGCTGTTCGGCGTGGCGATTGGACTGATTGCCGCAGCGGGACTGACTCAGTTGATGGCGAAATATTCTTTATTGTATGCGGTGAATGCGATTGACCCGCTGGCGTTTGGCGGCGCGGCGATTGTGCTGGCGGTTGTGGCGTTGGCGGCGTGTTACATTCCGGCGCGAAGAGCGATGCGCGTGGATCCGATTGTGGCGTTGCGGTACGAGTAGAACGTGCTCCGAAATTAAAATATTGCCGGCGGAAAAACAGGCATCACTTCGGGCACGTCAATGCGAATGCGCGTGCCTTCGCCTTCGCGGCTGCGAATATCCATGGTGAAATCGGCGCCATAAAGAATTTTCAAGCGCTCGTGAACGTTGCTGATGCCAATTCCCTGCACGTAAACCTGAGGCATGCGCACTTCGGAAATTCCCACGCCATTATCTTCAATTTCAATTTGCACGCGGCCGTCGACCAGCGTGGTGCGAATGCAGATGTGTCCGCCTTCGAGTTTTCCGGATAGGCCGTGCTTCAGAGAATTTTCCACGATGGGTTGCAACATCATGCTGGGAACGAAAGCATCGAGCGTGTGCTCGTCGATCTCTTTAAAAATTTGGAGATTCTCGCGGCCGAAGCGGACGACCTCGATATCGAGATAGTCGTCGATGAATTCAAGTTCTTCGCGCAATGCGACGAATGTTTCGTGCTTGCGCAGCAGGCGGCGCAAAATGTTGCTGAGTTTCACGACCACCACGCGCGCCATATCCGGATCGAAACGAATTAGCGATGCGACCGTGTTCAGCGTGTTGAATAAAAAATGCGGATTAATTTGGCTGGAGAGCGCGTCCATACGCGCTTTCAGCAGCAGTTGCTGATGCTGCTCGAGATTCATTTCCATGCGCGTGTTATTCCAAATTTTAATCGGAACGGCCACGGACATCATGGAAGCCAGCAGAATTGCGAAGAATTCCCAAACTCCGGCGCCATCAATATAGTAAAGCCAATGCGGGTGGCGCGGAAAAATTGCGCGGCCTAGAAAAATTTGTCCAGCTTCTAGAAGAACGATCACCGCCATCGGAACCAGCGGCCACGGAATTTTTCGGTCACGCAGCAATCGAACGAGCAACCTGGGAATCCCAAGAAATGTGAAGGGGCCGAAGCTCCAGATATCTTCGGTGTTGGTCATGTATTGGCGCACGAGTCCGCCGACTAGGCCGGCGGTTGCGGCGACGGGCATGGAAAGCCATTCGTGGCCGATTAAAAATGCCGGGAGGCTGATGATCGCGCCGCCGACGGGACCGACCACGCGTCCGCCAAGCAGGCCGAGAATGAAGGAGCCTTCGAGCATCAGGTCGGCGAAGCGATACGGATTGCCGGGACCGCCGAAGAAACGCATCAAGACGCCGAAGGCCAGCGGCGGCGTGAGGAACAGCATTAATTTCAATTTTAAATCGGTATCACGAATTTCGGTGTAGAGAACTTTTCGGAAAGTGGCCGAGCGCACGACGACGGCAGCGATGGCCGCGGCTGCGCCCATCTTGAGAAGTAATGCAAATAGTAGCTCTTTATCTCCGGTGAGCGGATTCATCGCGCCGATTCCTCGACGCGAGCTACGTTAGCCAATCGTGCGGGTGATGTAAAGTGAGGGGCTAGGGTTGCGAATCATTTTGGGGAATCTGTTCGGCGCGATGTTTTGCGCCGTGCTTCTGAAGAATGCGCGCTAAAATCGCGGACGGGAAAAACCCTGCGAAAAACCAGAGCACGATTATGAACTCCCAAACGCCATACTCGGACGAGTCAGCTCCGAGCCAAACAGGCAGCCAGTAAAGGGAATACGCAACAAACAGAGGGACGATCACAGCCCAAAGCGCACCCCAGCGCACGGACACTTTCGAGCAGAGCAACCAAACGAAGCCGACCGAAAGGAGAACGACAACAATCGCTCCGGAACCAAGACTCAGTGATTCAACGAGATCTCTCATCTTAGGCAAAAGAATATCACCAAGATGAAACCGGCTCACACTAAGTCTCCCGCAAAGCTTTTTCCACCGCGCGAACAGTGCGGCGCACATCTTCACTCGTTGTGCGCCAGCAAGAAACACTGATGCGCATGGCGCGCCGTCCTCTCCAAGTAGTGCCGCCGAAGAATGCTTCGCCGCTGGCAACGATTGCCGCGATTACCTGATCGGTGCGGCGATCGTGATCTTCTTCTGTTGCGCCGGATTTCTTATCGAGGAAGCGCACGAGGCCCTGATTGATCGTTGGTTCCCAAACAACTTCTGCGCCGGCTAATTTTCCGATTTCGATTACGAGCGAGCGCGCGTGTTCGCAACAATTTTCTACAATTTCAGCGACGCCGTTGCGCCCCAGTTGGCGAAGCGCGGCGTAGGTGGGAAATCCGCGGGCGCGGCGTGACCATTCCGGATTCCAGTCCATTTCGTCGCGCGCATCCGCATCGTGAGTTATATACGCCCCGCGAAACGACATGGATGCGCGGTGCGATTCGGGATGGGCGACGAAGGCGTATCCGGAATCGAAGGGCACGTTGAGCCACTTGTGGCCGTCGGTGGCCCAGGAATCGGCGGCTTCCACGCCGGCGACGAAGTGTTTATAGCGCGGACTTGCGCCGGCCCACAGACCGAATGCTCCGTCCACGTGAACCCAGGCGTTATATTTTTTTGCGAGAGGGATGAGAGTTTTGAAATCGTCCATCGCGCCGATATTTACGTCGCCCGCTTGCAGAAGAACGATTGTTGGCGTGGAAGGATCGATTCGCAGCGCGCGTTCCAGTTCGTCAGCGCGCAAGCAATCGCGCTCATCGGAATCGAGAAGCAGCACGTGGGATTTTCCGAGGCCCAGCAAACGAATGGCGCGCTCAAAAGTTCCGTGACGCATTCCGCTGGTGAGAATGCGAATTGGCGGAGCACCGAAGAGTCCCTTTTCCTCGACGTTCCAATTTAATTTCGCGAGAAGCGCGTGACGGGCGGCGGCAAGACACGTTGTGTGCGCCATCTGGCATCCGGTGACGAGAGCAAAGCTTGCGTGCGCGGGCAGCCCGAGAATTTCTTTCAGCCACGCGCCCGCAATTTCTTCCACAATCGCGGCCGCGGGGCTGGTGGCGTAGAGCGCTCCGTTCTGATCCCACGCGGAAGCGAGAATATCCGCGCCAAGTGCAGCGGGGACGGCGCCGCCGATTACCCAGCCGAAAAAACGGCCTGTGCCGGTGCCGATGAGCCCGGCTTGTGCGTCGCGTGCGAGTTCCGCGATGACTTGTTCTGGCGGCATACCGTCATTGGTGAGCGGCTTACTTAGCTGCTTACGCAGAGTTTGCACGTCGGCGGTGGCGCCGACAGGGCTCGAGTCAAGATTTTCGATGTAATCGCGCGCGGATTGAAACGCGGTTTCGAGTGCATTATGAAATTGTTCGCGTGAGGTTTTCATACGCTAACTCTAGGAGTTCAGCGTGGAAGATTCCATCCGATTCTTGCGGTCAAACTGATTTCGCGAAGGCCACTTTGGATGAGACCACATTGGACTGGGACTTCGCCTGATATACTTGTCGCTTCACATATGACACCTAAATCGAATAAGAAAAGTGCGCGGCGAACAAGATCCTCTGCGCGAAATACAAAAGCGAACACCGTGAAAATTGTTGCGCAAGCCAAGCTGCCGACGAGCTTCGGAGTGTTTAGAATATTCGGCGTGAAAGGCGCGGGGCCGCAGGATGAGGCTGTTGCGCTGGTGCACGGCAAAATTCACGGCGGGAAACTAGCCCCGCTGGTTCGCGTGCATTCACAATGTCTAACGGGCGACGTATTTCATTCGTTGCGATGCGATTGCCGCGCGCAATTGGAACTGGCGTTGAAGAAAATTAAGGCTGCGCCGGCCGGCCTGCTTTTATATTTGCCGCAGGAAGGACGCGGAATTGGATTGCTGAATAAAATCCGCGCGTACGAATTGCAGGATGGCGGTATGGATACGGTGCAAGCGAACGAAAGTTTGGGATTCGCAGCCGACACGCGTGACTACGGATTTTCTGCCGACGCTTTGAAGGCACTCGGCGTGCGGCGCGTGCGTCTGCTTTCCAATAATCCCGACAAGGTGGAGCAGCTTGAGAAGGCAGGAATAAAAGTAGTCGAACGAGTTCCCTGCCAGCCTCGCATGACGAAATTAACGCGCGGATATCTTTCGACGAAGAAATCCAAGATGGGACATTTGCTCGCGGGCCTGTAACAATTCCCTTCACAAAGGAGTACGCGCGATGAAGGCTGCTGTGCTGCACAAACTGGGTGAAGCGCCGCGATTTGCGGAATTTGCCGATCCGGTTGCCGGCGCGGAAGAGGCGTTGGTGCGCGTTCGCGCCGCTTCGCTGAAGAATGTTGATCGGCAATTGACTGACGGAACTCACTATGCGAGTCCGCGCGAATTCCCCGTGGTGTGCGGAATGGATGGCGTGGGCGATTTGGAAGACGGCACGCGCGTATTTTTCGGCGGCGCACGAAAACCATTCGGCGCAATGGCGGAGCGCACTCTAGCGCCGCGGGCATTTTGTTTCCCTCTGCCCGATGCGCTAGATGATCTAACTGCGGCCGCGCTTCCCAATCCCGGCGTTTCCGCGTGGCTCACATTGACGCACCGCGCAAAATTTGCAGCGGGCGAAACGGCGTTAATTCTTGGCTCGACGGGCGTGACGGGGCAACTCGCCGTGCAAATCGCGAAGTTACTCGGAGCGAAACGCGTGATCGCCGCCGGACGAAATGAGCGCGCGCTTACGAAGCTGCGCATAATCGGTGCAGACGAGACGATTCAACTCGATCAATCGGATGAGGTGCTGAAGAAGGAATTCGCGCGCGCGGCAGGAGACGATGGCTTCGACGTGATCATCGATTATCTGTGGGGCCATCCCACAGAAGTGCTTCTGGCCGCAATCACGAAATCAGAATTTGCCTCCGTAACGAAGCAGACCCGGTTGGTACAAGTGGGTGAAAGCGCCGGGCCGACGATTTCTTTGCCGGCGGCGGTGTTGCGCAGCACACCCCTGACAATTCTGGGCACGGCGGGAATTCCCGCGATGCCGGTTTTGATGGACGCAATGAAGCAAGTGTTAGATCGAGGAGCGCGTGGCGAGTTGCGAATAGCGACTGAGTCCGTGCCGCTCGCTGATGTTGAGCAGGCGTGGAAGCGTACGGAAAATTCGGGCCGGAGAATTGTGCTGGTCCCGTAAGGCTGTCGAAAACCGCCCACTTCAAACGTCTATCTTTAGAAGGAGAATCTAGATGACGCCTCCAATCATTCAATCAATAAAACTTCCTGCGACGCCGGAAGAACTCTATCGGACGATTCTTGATTCCAAATTGCATACGGCGATGACGGGAATGCCCGCGAAGATAACCGATAAAGTTGGCGGAAAATGGAGCGCGTTTGGCGGCTCAATCTCCGGACACAATCTAATGTTGATTCCCGGAAAAATGATTGTGCAGGCGTGGCGCTCCACCCATTTCAAGAAAACCGATCCTGATTCCGTAATGGTCATGACGTTCACGAAAGTTGCCGGCGGCGCGCGAATCGATTTAGTCCACGTAAACGTTTCAGCGCAGGATCACAAAGGCGTGACCAACGGCTGGAAACAACATTATTGGGAACCGTGGCGGGCGTATCTTAAGAAAAAGAAATAGGGTAATTACATCCGCAATTTCCTGATACAGCTGATTAGGTTTGAAACCGTCGATTCGACGATGACGTCTACATACAGGGGCGTCGGAAATGAAGAGACTTGGTGATGTGCTTGGAATACGTCGAAAGCGATTGCTGACCACCGCTGGATTTGTAGCCGTCACCGTCCCGCTCGTGTTTGGGCTCACCGGCACGACGCCAATCAGAGCTCAATCGCCAAGCCAAAATTCAGCCACGGCTGCGCCGGAATTCGAGTTTGAGGTCGCCTCAATAAAACCAAGCAAGCCCGGCAATGACGGGTGGGTTCACCACCGGCCAATCGACGGGCTTAATGAAGAAAACTTTCCGCCGATGATGCTCATTCAATTGGCATACGGAATTTACAATAAGGAATTGATTGCAGGAGCGCCGAACTGGCTCAACTCCGAAAAATATGACGTCGACGCCAAAATGGAGCGCTCCGTCGCTGAGGCGTACCAGAAACTTAATCCCGCGGAACGCTCGCTTGCGATGCAGCACATGCTTCAGAAACTCTTGACGGACCGATTCAAGCTTGCAGTTCATCGCGGCACCAAAGAACTGCCGGTGTTTTGGTTGGTCATCGCAAAGAATGGCCCGAAACTTCATGAAGCAAATTCCAGCGACATCTATGCCAATGGACTTAAGGGAGCGGATGGCCGCGTGTTGGGAGCGGGTGCGATAAGGGCTACGGGAAAGGGAGAACAGACCGTTCAAGGAATTCCGATCTCCACCTTAGTAAACCTGCTTGCGCAGGACGTGGACCGACCTATCCTGGATAGGACCGGACTTGCGGGGAGATATGATTTCAAGCTTCAGTGGACGCCAGATGACAGCGCAGTCCAAACGTCTCTCGGCGGCGCGCCTGACGGCAGCTCCGCTCCCCCGCCAGACACCAACAGCCTGTCTCTGTTCACAGCGCTTCAGGAGCAACTGGGCCTAAAATTGGAGTCAGGGAAAGGCCCGGTGGAAATCATTGTTATCGACCATGTCGAACGGCCTTCGGGAAATTAGCAATGGGGGCGGTCGAAATGTAGCCGATACGTGCGGCGCGATTGCTAGTCTCCGCCGCCAACTAAGTGAACGATTTCGTACCGGTCGCCCGGGGCAACTTGTGTCACCGCCCAATTCGCGCGCGGCAATATTTCAAGGTTGCGCTCAATGGCTACACGCTCGGCGCGAATATTTAGGTGAGCGAGCAGCTTCGGGACGTCGAGATTTTCCGGCACTTGTTGTG
>DATBYL010000072.1:0-6354 GCA_036513735.1 Candidatus Acidiferrales bacterium | reverse complement strand
CCAGGTGACGACGGTTGCGAGGGAAGTGGGAGTAGAAGGACGGCTTGGCGGACAGGCCAACGTGCCCGGCGCGGCGGGAACGTGGAAGGACTTGACCGGAAACGTGAACCTGCTGGCGGATAACTTGACGAACCAGGTGCGCGCGATTGCGGAAGTTGCCACGGCAGTTACGAAAGGCGATCTGACGCGTTCGGTGCAAGTTGAAGCCAGCGGAGAAGTTGCGGAGTTGAAGGATTACATCAACACGATGATTGATAACCTGCGGTTGACGACTGACCGCAACAATGAACAGGACTGGCTGAAGACAAACCTGGCGCGGTTCACGGGAATGTTGCAGGGGCAGCGCGATTTGACGACGGTAGGACGAATGCTGCTTTCCGAATTGGCTCCGTTGGTTAGCGCGCAGCAAGGCGTGATCTATCAAATGGAAACGGACGCGCCGAACAACATGATGTTGCTCTCGGCATTTGCGGATAGCGATCAGAACGGACATCCGGACCACCTGCACGTTGGAACTGGATTGGTGGGACAGTGCGCGGCGGAAAAGCGGCGCATGTTGATTACGGAAATTCCGGCGAATGCGGTTCCGATTCGGTCGGGATTATTTGAGGCGGTGCCGCGAAATATTATTGTGCTGCCGATTTTGTTTGAGGATCGCGTGAAAGCGGTAATTGAATTGGCTTCGCTAAGCACTTTCACGGCGTCGCACCTTTCGTTCCTTGAACAGTTGACGGCTAGCATCGGCATCGTGTTGAACAGTATCGAAGCGACGATGCAGACGGAGGGATTGCTGAAGCAATCGCAGCAATTGGCGACGGAGTTGCAGACGCAGCAAACAGAATTGCAGCAGACGAACGAGCAGCTCGCTCAGAAGGCGCAGCAGCTTGCGGAACAGAACGTCGAAGTGGAAAGAAAGAATCAGGAAATTGAACAAGCGCGGCGCGCGGTAGAAGAAAAAGCTACGGAGTTGGCGCTGACGTCGAAGTACAAATCGGAATTTTTGGCGAACATGTCCCACGAATTGCGGACGCCGCTGAACAGTATTCTCGTTCTGGGTCAGCAGCTTACGGACAACCCCGATGGCAATTTGACGCCGAAGCAAGTCGAGTTCGCGCGTACGATTCACGGCGCGGGTACGGACTTGCTGAATTTGATCAGCGACATTTTGGATTTGTCGAAGATCGAATCGGGAACGGTTTCCGTGCAAGCGGAGGAAGTTTTCTTTGCAAGCTTGCTGGATATGATTGCGCGTCCGTTCCGCCACGAAGCGGAAAACCGCCGGCTGCGATTCGAGATTCAAACGGATCCGACGCTTACGCGAAGTTTGGTGACAGATTCAAAACGTTTGCAGCAAGTGCTGAAGAATTTGCTGTCGAACGCTTTCAAGTTTACGGAAAACGGCGGCGTGCGGCTTTCGGTATTTTCAGCGGTGGTTGGGTGGGGCGAAAATCATCCGGTGCTGAGCAGAGCCGGTTCGGTTATCGCGTTTGAAGTTTCCGACACGGGTATCGGAATCCCCGCGGAAAAGCAGCGCTTAATTTTTGAGGCCTTCCAACAGGCGGACGCGAGCACCAGCAGAAAGTACGGAGGCACCGGACTTGGACTTGCCATCAGCCGCGAGTTGGCGAATCTGCTGGGCGGAGAAATTCAACTTCGCAGCGCGCCGGGAACAGGAAGCACGTTCACGCTTTATTTGCCGCAAACGTACGTTGGTCCTTCCACGGGAGTTACGCTGACCGACACAAAGGCTGCGCAAGCCGCTTCTCCGATGCAGATTTCGACGCTGGTTGCGCCGGAGCGTCAGATCGAGCCGATTGCAGATGACCGCGATAAGTTGCAAGAGGGCGACGCGGTATTGCTGATCGTGGAAGATGATCCGCATTACGCCCGCGTACTTCGCGATTTATCCCACGATTCCGGATTCAAAGTTTTGGTGGCTACTCGAGGCGCCGAAGCTCTTGCGCTGGCGCGTGAGTTCCATCCGACGGCCGTATCGTTGGATGTATTTTTGCCAGACATGCTGGGTTGGACGGTGTTGAATCATTTGAAACAGGATCCCACGCTGCGCCACATTCCGGTTCAGATGCTTACGCTGGATGAAGATAAGCAGCATGGACTTTCGCGCGGTGCATTCGCGTTTGTGACCAAGCCAACTACAGCGGAAGCGCTGGAGTCAGCCTTTAGTCGAATCAAAGAATATTCAATGCCGCGAAGGAAGCGGCTGCTGGTGGTGGAGGATAATCCCGCGGAACAATTGAGCATCAGCGAATTGCTGGGGCATGACGACATCGACGTGAATATTGCGTCGACCGGCGGCGAAGCGCTGCAGAAAATGATGGGCGAATCATTTGATTGCGTGGTGCTCGATTTGAAGTTGCCGGATATGTCGGGCTTCGATTTGTTAGAGCGATTCCGCGATACTCCGTCGCTGAGCGAATTGCCGGTGGTCGTGTTTACCGGAAAAGATTTGTCGCCGGAGGAAGATGCGCATTTGCACATGCTGGCACGCAGCGTGGTGGTGAAGGGCGTGGAGTCACCAGAGCGATTGCTGGACGAGACGGCGTTGTTCCTACATCGAGTGGTGGCCGATCTTCCGGAGGAAAAACAGAAGCTTCTTGATTTGCTGCATCATTCGGACGAAGCGCTGATTGGCAAAAAAGTTTTGGTGGTGGACGATGACGTGCGAAATATTTTCGCGCTCGGCAGCGTGTTGGAACGCCGAGGTATGACGGTGCTGACGGCGGGAACGGGACGCGAAGCAATCGCAACGCTGGAAACAACGCCGGACCTGGCGATCGTGCTGATGGACATCATGATGCCGGAAATGGATGGATACGAAACGATGCAGGTAATCCGGCAGAATCCTTCATTCCGGCGGCTGCCGATTATCGCGCTGACCGCGAAAGCGATGAAAGGAGATCGGGAAAAGTGTTTGGAGGCCGGCGCTTCTGAGTATTTGGCGAAACCTGTAAATACAGAGCAGTTACTTTCGGCGTTGCGGATGTGGCTGCACAGATAGACTCCGGAACGTTGAAGCGATTCTGTCCGAGGAGGGGCAATGGTGAACGAGCGAGAGAACGTCAACATCCTCATGGTCGATGACCAACCCGGCAAATTGCTGAGCTATGAAGCGATTTTGGGCGAGCTGGGCGAGAATTTAATAAAGGCGCACTCCGCGCGCGAAGCTCTGGACCTGCTGCTGAAAAATGAAATTGCGGTTGTGCTGATGGATGTGAGCATGCCGGAACTGGATGGGTTCGAGCTGGCGGATATGATTCGTCAGCACCCGCGTTTTCAGGAAACGGCGATCATATTTATTTCCGCGGTACATCTTTCAGATATCGACCGGCTGAAGGCCTATCAGCGCGGCGCGGTTGACTATATTTCTGTTCCGGTTGTTCCGGAATTGCTGCGGGCAAAAGTGAGCGTGTTTGCGGACCTGCACCGCAAGACGCGGCAAATGGAAATGTTGAATCGTGAATTGCGTACACTTTCAACACGCCTGATTGCGACGCAAGATGAGGAACGCCGCCGCATCGCGCGCGACTTGCATGACAGCGTGGGACAACTTGTCGCCGCGCTTTCCATGAATAACGGACTGATTCAGACGGACGCGCAGAATCTAAAGCCGGCAGCTTCGGCGGCGCTGCGCCACAATGTCCAACTCGTCGATCAACTTTCCCGGGAGATTCGGACAATTTCACACCTGCTTCATCCGCCGCTGCTGGATGAAGTCGGACTTCTTCCCGCAATTCGGACGTTTGCGGAAGGGTTTGCCGAACGCAGCAAAGTTCAAGTGGCTGTGGAGTTCGCGCCGGATATCGGACGGCTGGCGCCGAACGTGGAAATATCCATATTCCGGATTATTCAGGAGTGCCTGACAAATATTTATCGGCACTCCGAAAGTAAGACTGCCGGCATCAGAATATGGACGTCGCAGGACAATTTATTGACGGTAGAGGTGCGAGACCAAGGAAAGGGCATGCCGGTGGAGAATCAGCACTCGAAACTCTCGACGAGCGGCCACGGCATGGGCTTGAGCGGCATGAGAGAGCGCGTACGAGAGTTGGGCGGAAAGCTCGAAGTTCACTCGAATGGAAAAGGTACGTCGGTTATCGCGGCGCTTCCACTGATTGGCGCAGTTTCGGTGGGCGCGTAGCGTTTTAGTTCACGGAGTAATGGCGAATGTCTGCTCGATTCCTGATCGTTGACGATAGCGAACTCGTTCGGCAGGGGCTGCGAGCGGTATTGCAGGCCAATCCTGGCTGGGAGGTGTGCGGAGAGGCTGCTGACGGTGTGGCCGGAGTGGAAATGCTGAAGAGTGTTCAGCCGAATATCGTGATTCTTGATTTTCAAATGCCCGGAATTAATGGATTGGAGACCGCGCGCCGAATGACCGCGATTGCGCCGACCGTTCCGATTGTGCTGTTTACGCAGCACGCGAGCGCGGAATTGGAACAGCACGCGCGCGAAGTGGGGATTCGTTCGGTAGTGTCAAAAACGGATGCGTTTGCGATGATTGGAATTATTGAGACGCTGCTCGGGCAGCATGAAGTACGATGACGGACTTGCGGTGAGGATTCCTTCCTAATTTTGACCGGGCAGAATAAATTCCAGTTTTTCCAGCGAGTCTTTTTTCTGAAGCGAAGCATCACGATTTCTGAATCTAATTCGGCTCGCGCGTTTCTCGGAGATGGAACGCGCATCAGAGAGCATCATAAATTAAAGATGGAGGAATTATGAAATCACGTTGGTTAGCTGCGATTCTTGCCGTGGTGTTTGCGACATTCGTCAGCGGCGCGGCATTTGCTCAAAAGCATGAGCATCACTGGGACAAAGATCATCCGGTATTCGACGACCACGAGCACGAAGTCGTGAATACATGGTGGGGAACTCATCGCGATCATCCGCTCATCGGGTTCCGCGTTGAAGACCGACTGCCCGCGGATTGGGAGCCGCGATTGCAGGTTGGATTCGTATTGGATGCAGGATGGCGGCACAGAATGCATCCGTTGCCTGGCGATCTTGTAGCTGAATTGCCGCCGCCTCCGCCGCACTTTGCTTACCACGTTATCGGAGCGCACGTAGTGCTGGTGGACCGTCGAGACTGGCACGTCGCGGATGTGATCAGCATAAATCTCTAAGTCATCGAAGATCGAAACGTCTTCAGAAAGCCGGGCCCGGCGCCGAACGCGCTGGGCCTGGTTTGCGTTTATTGCAGTAAGCGGCGAGATTTTCGTACTACAGGGAATTCCTGAATTCTTCTACCGATTTGACCGTATTGTTCGGCGCAGCGCTACACGGCATTATGCTCGCACGGACTTATGATCCGTGTGAAGGAAGAAGAAGGAGTAGTCGAAAAACCTTGAGAGATCAAGGGCCATGGGCTGGAGCGATTTACTCCTTCTTCTTTCAGACCCTTCCGCCATCCTGAGGAAAATTTCATGGGTTCTGTTTCGACGATCAAGCGGCAATCGCCAAATGAAGTTCTATTCCCTGTCAGGCATCACTTTTCCGCGGCCACCTGGCCTCTTGGTGTGGTGGTCGTAAGCGGTGATGCTGAAATCCATGCGGCGATCGCGGAACTTATTCGTGGATGTTCTCTAACGTGCGTGCCGGTGGAAGGATTCGCAGAGCTCAAGTCGATATACTCGAAAGCTGCGCCCATTGCTTGTCTGTGCGGATTTGATTTGGCGGACGGCACATTCCTCGACGTCGTAGATTTTCTTGATGAGCAATCAAATCACGTGCCGGTGATTATGATTTCTCCGCGCTCTCTTGAAAAAACTCCTATGTACTTTGTTGAGTCGCTAAGGGCAGGCGCGCTTGCAACGATTTGCTATCCCTATCGATTGAGCGACGTTCAGGTAATGCTTTGGTCTGTGATTCAATATCAACACGAGGCTCGGCGAGCAGCGGGACAGGCGAAAACTTTGATTTCGCAGAGCCTTCCAAGAGCACACCGCTAACGTCAGCCGAGAGAGAGTTGTTCTTCAATCCCGAATCGCGCTCCCACTAGTTCCTTAAATTTTGCGGAAAATTGCGAATTTTGATCGTTTTAGAATACGCCTTGTTGAAGGAGGGTAGGGAGCCAGCCCGAACGCCGGCCCCCCATTATTGAGTGGCTAAACCGGAACAAAACTGAAGGCAGTAGAACTTCTGGCGCGCGTCCACTATACCCAATCAGTTAGTCAGCTCAATACGGTAAACACTGTACAACTGCCCAAAATAAACGGTAGATGCGGCAATGGCACCGTTGCTCCGCTTCGTGCCTCGCACAAAGTCTGGCGAATTGGAGACGCATTATTTCTACAAGGGATTCCGGAATGAAATACGGCGGCGGCTGTATTGCGG
>DATBYL010000071.1:0-12468 GCA_036513735.1 Candidatus Acidiferrales bacterium | reverse complement strand
TATCCCGCAGCGCGCAAGCCATCGATCACGCGCGGCAGCGCGGCAAGAGTGTGGCTGCGATCGCCGCCGCCATCGTGAAACATCACAATCGTTCCGGTGTCTGCTTGTTCTAGAACGCGCTGAACAATTTCGTCCGTGGTGGGCGGAGAGCCGCCGCCGATGGCGCCCCAATCGTGCGGGTCAATGCGCGCGCCAATCAGCATGTAGCCCATGTCCTGAGGAATCGGAAGCGACGCAACTTCGTCCGCGGTTTCCGGCTGATGGTCAATACCGTAAGGCGGGCGGAAGAAAACGGTTTTTACGCCGAGTGACGCTTCAATCAGCCGCTCGGTGACGTTCACCTGCCAGCGAATCGTATTGGGCGACGCATCCTCAATATTTTCGTGCGTGTAAGTGTGATTGCCGATCTCATTGCCGTCAGAATATTCGCGCTTCAAGATCTGCGGATAGCGATTCGCATTTTCGCCAATCACAAAAAATGTGGCAGGAACATTTTTTTCTTTCAGTACGTCCAGAATTTTCGGCGTCCAATTGGGGTCAGGGCCGTCGTCAAATGTAAGCGCGAGTTTCTTTTCGGAATTGCCGCCGAGCCGCTCGATGTGCCAGGAAAGCGGATACACCTGAATGGCTTCATCCTGAAGCGTGTCCGTTGCAGCGTCGTAGCGGAACGTGCGCTTGCCTCTGGTGGGCTGATCCATGATGTGCCAGATGTCGCCATTTTCCGGTCCTTCCAAGATCAAATCGGGACCGGGAGGAATATCCAAAAGTTTTGCGCGATCCGCATCGGTGGGCCGCGTGGCATCCATGATCGCCCACATTGAACTATCGGCCATTCCCAAACGCCAGATTGCCGTGCCGCCAACATTTTTGCGTTCGGCGGCGCGCAACTGATTGTAAGCCGAAAGCGCGTCGGTGAACCAGACTTGGTGCACTTGATTATCTTCGACGTAGGAATAATGCGGATTCAGAGAGTCCGGATCGAACTGCACCTGCGCTTCCGATTCGACGGCGGTAAGAAAGGCCTGCTGCACACTGACGGATTCATGCGTCGTGTGGCCTTTTGGCCCTTCCGTCCAGTCGTAACCATAATTCGAGATGCCCATGATAATTTTCCCCGGGGGCACCACCTTCAAAACCTCGTCCATATTTTTTACAAACCAACTTTGTGACGCGATTGGGCCGGGATCGGCCGTGTGCTCGTCGTAATTCATCAGGACGATGTCGTCAGCCGTTCGGCCAAAAAACGCGTAATCGTAATCGTTATCGGCAGCGGGCAACGCAACCACCAACTGAAGACCCTGCGCGCCGAGAAGCGATTCAAGCTCCGCCGTAAATTCCTGGTAGCGCGGCTGGCTCGATACGGGCACGTCTTCAAAATCCAGGCAGACGCCGCCCTCGTGAGTCAGCAGCACGTAATTCACCAGGTTTGTTTCTAGTTTTTTACGCGCGGCGGGATTCGCGAGCATCTTCACAAGTTCGGCGGTCTGCCAGGTGTCGTCATCCGGATTGCCGTTATTGACCAGCGCCATTACCGGCAGCTCAATATTATTTGCCTGCATCCAGGTGTGAAGTTTATCGACGTTGGCGATCCGCGCGGCTTCCTCGCCGGAAAGTCCGGTGTGCTGGTGCGACAAAGTATCCACGACGGAAAGCGAGCCATCCGCGGTGAGGGCGTGCGCCTCGAGAGAAATAAGGCGATCGATATCCTTGTAATGAAATTTCAAGGAAGCGAGCGCGCTGGCGTCATCGTCGATATAAAATGCGTCGCGTTCGGGATCGGGATTGTAGTTGGCGGGATTTTGCTTCAGCGATGCGACACGGTGGGTTTTGGCTGGGAGTACCGTCGCCGATTTTTTCGCCGGCGCGGGCGCAGCCGGCACGGGGCGGCGGCCGGAAATCGAGCTGCGCACGATTAAGCTGGGCAGCGAGACGAACCGGAAAATGCTAATGAAAAATGTGAGTAGCAGCACCGTGACTGCGGCGCCGCTAATCTCCAGCGCGCGGCGCGTGAAAAACCAGCGCCGGCGATTTTCATCATAGAATATGGGCTTGCGTTTATTCACGAAGTAGTTCCAAGCTATCCGCCCGGCGAAAAACTGTCAATCACCTAACGTACAGTCAGCCATCCACTGTACAGACGATTGGGAGCCGGGCGAGTATTCAGATGTTGCAATGATGCCAGAGACCTGAATTTTTCAAAGGAATTATACCGTCGCGACAGTGATAAACGAATCCAAACCGACAAACGAATCCAAAATTCGCATTCCCTGGATTCCACTGCTTGCCGCGCTGGGTGCAGGGCTGGTGCTACGGCTATTTTTCTTCTTCAAATACCCTTCCGGATCCGACGACGGAACTCTTTACGAATCCATGGGCCACAATTGGTTCGCGCACGGAACCTATGGACTGGACGCCGTCGGCCGAATTATTCCATCCGACATTCGCACGCCGGGCTACCCGTTGTTCACCGCCATCATCCACTTACTTGGACGCGGGCAGGCCCCTTTGCTGTTGGCTCAGATCGCCGTGGATTTGTGTACTTGCCTGCTCGCCGGAGTGCTGGCGGCGATGCTTGCGCCCGCTTCGCGTTCAGGAAGAACTCGGCGTCGCGTGCTGATTGCGGCGGTGTGGCTGGCGGCGTTGTGTCCGTTCCTCGCGGATTATGCGGCGGTGAATCTGACCGAAGTGCTTACGACATTTTTCACGGCGATGGCGCTTGTGGCGCTGACGGCTGGCGCCATTGGAAATGAAACACTTTCGTGGAATTGGCTGATGCGCGGCACGGATGGAAATGATTCCGCGCGCGAAAAAACTTTTTCATTTCTGAAGAACAGTTGGTTCGTGGGCGGACTAGCAGTCGGCTGCGCAACCATGGTGCGTCCTGAATCACCGCTGGTCCTTCTCGCGCTGACGATCGTGCTTGTTTGGCGATGGAGGCGCCGCGCCGATTGGCCAAAATTATTTCGCGCGGGCGCGCTGACGGCCGTGGGCTTCGTGATTCCGCTGATTCCCTGGACAGCGCGCAACGCAATTTCGCTGCACGAATTTCAGCCGCTCGCGCCGCAGTATGCGCAAGGGCCGGGCGAATCCGTGCCAACGGGATACTACGCGTGGACGAATACCTGGCTGGTGCGGTACCGCGATGTGGATCCATTTATTTGGACGCTGGGCGAACAGCCCATCACGCTCGAAGGTTTTCCGGCAATTGCGTTCGATACGCCGGAGGAACGCGAACGCGCCGCTGCGCTACTGGACCAATACAACAAAAAATGTTGCGAGTTCACGCCCGAATGGAATGCGCAATTCACAGAGCTGGCTCGCGAACGCACGGCGCGTCATCCGCTGCGAACTTACGTGACCGTTCCATTTCAGCGCGCGCTGACGATGTGGTTCACTCCGCGCGTGGAAATGATGGGATATACGGGCGATTTGTGGCCTATGCACCAGAGCTACGAGGATGATCCCGCAGGTTTTTACGCGACGGTGTTGCTGGGAGCGATTGGAATTATTTATGTGGCGCTTGCGGTTGGCGGATCGGCGAAAATTTTCGGAAAGCATTTGATGACCGGACCGCAACTTTGGGGCGTGGCAGTTCTGATTGCATTCTGTGTTGTGCGCACGGCATTTCTAACCCGCGTTCAAACGCCCGAACCTCGCTATGTGCTGGAATGTTTTCCGGTTGTATATTCGCTGGGAGCATTTCTGTGGGCACGGCGTGCAGACTCGTCCAACGCTTCAACGTAAATGCGCTAGCGTTCTTCCACCGGCTCGGGATGTATCGTGACGCGGGAAATTTGCGGAAATTTTTCCTTCACACGATCTTCCAGCGCGCCAATCACGTCATGCACTTCTGTAATCGGCAAATCGCCGGACATCGCGCAATGGCACGAAACCAAAATTCTGTGGCTCAACTGACGCACATGGACGTCATGGCAGTCGACAAGCTCATGATATTCGGCGGAAAGTGAGTTCACATATTTTTCCACCTCGCGGCTGAGGTCCTTCATCTCCTCGACTGTCCGCGCGCCGCGGGCGATTTCCGTTCCCAGCGGCTCGATGTGAATATTCACTTCGGCGGCGTGCTTGGCTAAGCCGCCTTGCGCGCCCAGCGCCAATTCTCGAATTTCAATTTCCAAATCGGTGGCCACGCGATGGGCTTCCCGTAGCGACAGCCGTTCATCCACTTCAAGATGAAGCTCCACAAATAGACGGCCTTCCAATTCCTGCGCGGTCAATTCATGAATGGCCAGACCACGGCGCTGCGCCGCGGCGCGAATTGCGTCAAATAAATGTTCATTGGCGCGGGCGCGCGGTTCCATGTGCACCATCACGTCGGCGGGAAGAATTTCGCCGACGCGGCGCTCGACGGCATCGCTGATTTCGTGCACCTGCTCGAAACTTGCGGTGCGCGGCACGCTGATGGTCACGTCCACGAAATGACGAGGTCCCGCGCGGCGCAAACGCACGCGCTCGGCGCCCATCACTCCATCAAGTGCTGAAACCGCGGCGGCAATTTGTTCCTGCAATCCGGGCGGCGCGGCGTCAACCAATGATTCGAGCGTACGCTTTCCCAAGCGCGAGCCGACCCAAATTACAAATGCCGCTACGAGCAGCGCGGCAATCGGATCGGCGTAACGCAACCAGGGAATTCCGTAGCGCGTTCCGATCAGCGCTGCGCCCATGCCGAGCATGACCGTCAACGTGCTCCAAACGTCGGTGGAAAAATGGAGCGCGTCGGCTTCCAGCGCTTCGCTGGAATATTTTCGAGCGATACGGCCCAGCGCGCGGGAGCGCACCAGATCGACACAAAGCGCCACGCCGAGAAGTCCGATGGCAAGAAAACTCGGACGAATTTGCACGTCCAGAAAAAACAATCTGCGAATCGCTTCATAAACAATGTAGACGGCGGTGACGAGGAGAAGCGCCGTTTCTACGAAGGCAGAAAAACTTTCAAATTTCGCATGGCCGTAAGGATGGCGCGCGTCGGCGGGGCGATCGGAAACGCGAACGGAAAGATATGTGATGAGCGCGGCGGTTAAATCCAAACTAGAATGCAGCGCTTCAGAAAGCACGCCCAAGCTGCCCGTGGCTACGACGAGGAAAATTTTCAGGCACACCAGCACGACGGCCGAACCGACCGAAGCCAGCGCGGCCATTTTCTTTTCGTGCGCGGGGGTAGAAACGTCCATACGATAAAATACGCGTCCTAGACTAGCATGGAGGCGCGCGGAAGCATTCTTAAGCCAAACGTCGAAGTAAATTATGTTTACGCACACGCTGTTTACATGCTGCTTGCTATCCGTTTGGTAATCGTGCAAATTTGCGGACTTCAGGGAGATCGCCCATGAAATTCATTCGTCTGTTCTGTTTCGCAATTCTTATCTGCGGAGACGCGCTTTGCGGAAAAGCTGCGTCCGCGCAAGGTTCTGCTGCGGCGCCGGCACAAGCCGCCGCGCCGGGTGCAGGCGATCCGCAGGCAATCTGGAACGCGCTGGCGAAGCCCGCGTTTGATCCGGCGAAAGTGGCGACGGTAAATAATCTGGTGATTGAGCGGGACCGTATTCGCATCACGCTCGATAGCGGCACGCTGCATTTCACGCAGCCGGTGAATGGAATTGTGTTTGGGGCGGTGTTTCACGGCACGGGTCACATCCGCGTGAGCGCGCCGAATCAATACGAATCGCAACAGCTTCAACTTTTCATCAAACAAGATGGACTGAACGCCACCTTCGACGAAGCGGCATTTAGCTTCACCGACAAAACTTTTGATGAAATTTCGGCGAAGGCTCAATGGGGAGGAAATTCGCCGAACGATGGTTTATACGCGACGCGTATGCAGCAGAACGAAGATCTTGGCGCTGCATTTCTGCCACGCCTATTCAAGAGTGTGATGGGAACGGATCGCACGAAGAGCGCGCTGTTTCTTGCCGACGTGAAAACTTCGGAGCACGGTTGGATTGAATCGCTTTATGACGCTTCCGAGCCGGAGGAGATTCGCGTTGGTCACTGGGGTGACATGGCGGCCGGCCGTAACAGTAGCGTTAAGAATTTTGACATTTGGACAACCTTCGCAGCGCACGGCCGCAGTTCGAGCGACGCGTTCAATATTCCATCAGAAAAATCGGACTACGTAATTAAGAGCTATGACATGGAGGTCGGCGTAACGAACAGTTCGGAGTTGACCGCGACAGCGCAGGTGAAGATCGAAACTCGCTGGGCTGGCGAACGCGTTTTGCTTTTCGGCCTCAATTCCAATCTGCGCGTGGATAAAGTGAGCATTTCTGAAGGGTCGCCCTTATTTTTCATTCAGACACGACTGCTAAAGGATCGAACTCAGATGTATGCCGGGGATCCGAATTACGGCGATTACATTGCTGTCGTTCTGCCGACCCAAACGGACACTGGTCAAACCCCTACCTTCACGATTCACTATTCAGGCAAACGCGTGATCACACAGGTAGGGCCGGGAAATTACTTTGTAGATAGTTTCGGATGGTATCCCTCCAGGATTGCAACTTCTGCCGGGAACGACTTCGCCGAACGATATGACTACCACTTTCGATTTCGCTGCCCGAAGCAAGATCTTCTAGTGGCGACGGGAAACAAGCTCGGCGACACGATTGATGGCAAGGATCGCGTAACCGAATGGAAAAGCGACATTCCCCTGGCCGTCGCCGGTTTTGCGTATGGCGACTATAAAGAAGTTACGACCAAAGTTGGAAACATTGAAGTGGAGGTGTTTGCGAACAACCAGCCCGATGACGAAATGGCCGACTTGGTGCGCAGATCCAATGAGCAGGGCGTTCAGGCGGCAATCGGCAATATGACGCCGATCGCACTGGCGCCAACGATTGCCAACGAAATGGGTAACGCGATAATGACGTTTCAAAAGTACTTCGGCCCCTATCCATACAAGCAACTCGCAATTACAAATATCTCCGCCGACTATGGGCAAGGTTGGCCAGGGCTCATCTATCTTTCCGCGCTGACGTTTATGGATTCCAGCCAGCGGCACCAGCTCGGCATAACGACCGACCCAATCATTACCGAATTTTTCAGGGCACACGAAACCTCACATCAATGGTGGGGGCACCGCGTAGGCTGGAAGAGTTATCACGATCAGTGGATGTCCGAAGGCTTCGCCCAATTCTCCGGTAACCTCTACACACAACTTCGTGACGGGCAAAAACAATATATCGATCGCTTGCGCGCAGATAAGCAGGATCTACTTGCCAAAGATCCCCGCAACCGCGTGTTTGATTCCATAGGGCCGGTTTGGATGGGGCTGCGTACTGCTTCATCCCTATCGCCCGAGGGTTACAACACCATCATCTACAGCAAGGGCGGTTACGTTCTGACCATGCTGCGCATGATGATGGCCGACCCAACCAAACCCGATCCCGACTTGCGCTTTGAAGCGATGATGCACGACTTCTGCAAAACTTTTGATAACAAGGCCGCTTCCACGGAAGATTTCAAAGCCATCGCCGAAAAATATATGACCGCGGGAATGGATTTGGAGCATAACCACAAGCTGAACTGGTTCTTCAATCAATATGTGTACGGCACGGGAATTCCTCACTACGATCTTCACTACGACGTGAAGAACGCCAACGGGCAGTGGACGCTGACCGGAAGTCTGGCGCGCAGCGGCGTGGCCGATACCTGGATGGATATGGTCCCTGTGTTCGTGGAGCGAGACGGAAAACAGGTGCGCCTGGGGCTGATCAATGCGACGGGACCCACCACTCCGATCAATGCGAACCTCCCGTTCAATCCGGGAAAAGTGCAAATTAACGTGAATGAAGAGCTTCTGGCGGAAATAAAGCAGTAGCCGTCGCCAGTGGCGGCATGGAACACTGTGAATGAAAAAAACAACAAATTTATCCTCAGGACGAGCCAGTGCTTTGCCGCCTGCATCTCACTTATCGGCAGTTAAATAGGCTCTTGAAAGCACATTTGACTGGGGGTACCCTTTAGGTGCTGTTTAGAGGACAGTAGTACAAAAGTCCTATTCGCCCCCCCAGCCCGTCCCAGTACTCTTGTACTGCGTCAGAGTACCGGGCCAACTAACGAGCGGTGTTCGCCCCGACGCCGACGACGACACAGAATCGAACGAACGATAGGAATCTTCGGACCGTATATGAACACAACAATTCTTGCACCAGGGCAGAGCAGTCTCCAAAGGGGGATTTCCACAGGTATGGAAAACCCAACTCCGAAGAAGCGGGTCGTGCTTCCACCCGCCGCCGGCAAGCCTGGGACCACCGCACGCTTCGCGCTGCTGCCAGAAGGCAAGTCACGCTTTGGCTCGCTCGGTACCAGCGTGATCGTCCAAATTGGCGCGGTAGCGCTGATGATCATCATCCCTCTGGTGTTTCCCGAGAAGATGATCCCGAAAATCCTTTTTGAAGTTACGCCGCTGGCAGTGCCGGTGACGGAAGTTCCGCTGCCGCCTCCGCCTGCTCCGAAAGTGGCCGCAGTGAAGCCGAAGCCGGCGCCTGTGCCGGAACCGGTGAAGGAAGTTGCTGTGGTGGAACCAGTTCGCCAACCCAAAGTTCTTGCGCCGAAGGTCGTGGCTCCGAAGCCGGTAATAAAACCCGTAACACCGACGGATGCGCCAAAAATTGAAGCGAAGATTGAAACTCCAGACTTGAAACTTGATAACAAGATGGCCCAGCCGGCACGCCCGCGCGCTCCGATACAAACCGGAATGATCGGTACGGGCAGCTCCGCGGCGGCAACACTTCCGAGCAACACTCCGCTGAATAAAGTTCAGACCGGCGGATTCGGCGATCCCAATGGAGTTACGGGACCGGGCGATCCGAACAAGCGCCAGAATGTGAACGGACGCGGCTCGATGGATTTGCCTCCGGGGCCGGGTTACGGGAACGGGACTGGCGGCGCGAGTGGCGCACGCGGAACCGTGGCAAGCGCGGGATTTGGTAACGGCACGGCAATTCCTCCTCCGGGTGGAAACGGCGGCGGCGGAAGTCACAGAACGATTCAGCAGAGCGGAATCACCGCGGAAACAGTAGAAGCTGAAAAGCCGAAGCAGCAGAACAATCAGGCGGCCGCTGTTCAGCCTATCGAAATCACAGAAAAACCGAGACCGGAATACACGCCGGAAGCACGAGCTCTGAAGCTGGAAGGCCAGGTTGTTGTGGCTGTCATCTTCAAGGCGAATGGCGAAATCGTGGTTCAAAATGTTGTGCAGGGCTTAGGACACGGTCTGGACGAAATGGCCATCAAAGCTGCGCAACATATTAAGTACAAACCAGCAATCAGCAATGGCCAGCCCGTGGATTTCCCCGCGCGGGTTCGCATCGAATTCCAGTTGGCATACTAATGAGGAGTGGAGGAAACATGCGTACGTTTAAATCAGTTCTGTGTGTGTTAGCTCTCTGTGCGGTGCCGGCGGCATATACGTCAGCCCGTCCAGCGCCCCGCGTGGCGGATGACCAACAAACCGCCGACGTTTTGAATCAGATCACCGATAAGATTGTGGCGCGCGAAACGGCAGAGATGGCTTCTTTCCGCCAGTATTCGCCGCTCGTCGAAACCTATATTCAGAACATGAAGAATGATAAGAACAACGGCTGGGTTCCCGCCGGTGATACTTACTTCATGGGCCGCTCCGATCTCGCGAAGGGCGTTGACGTTGAACCGCTCGCCGAGGACGGCAACGTTCGCCACGGCATTAAGGGCAGCGTGAAGAACGTGTTCAGTTTCGGCGTGCAGTTCTTGCCCGCCGGATTCCTACAGATGATTTATCTGGACGAGAACGGATTCGACAAGTCCAACTACAAATTTGATTATGTCCGCCGCGAATTCCTTGGCGATGTTCGTTGCCTGGTGTTCGACGTGACTCCGTCGGGCAAGAACACGAAGAACCGCTTCGTTGGCCGCATCTGGGTTGAAGATCAGCAGTACACGATCGTTCGATTCAATGGCGCGCTGGCGGGCGGCACTCGCAGCCACCAGTACTTCCATTTCGATAGCTGGCGCACCAACAGCGGCCCGGGCCTCTGGCTGCCGTCGTTTATTTACAGCGAGGAAAACAATGCGGCTTACAACCTGGTCGGCTCCGAATCTTTCAAGGCGCAGACCCGCTTGTGGGGCTACAACCTGGGTCATTCAAAACAGGAACAGGAATTGAGCAAGATCATGGTGGAATCAAACGCCCCCATCAACGATTCTTCGACCACGAACAACGACGTTTCTCCTTTGCAAGCGCAACGCAGCTGGGATCGTCAGGCCGAAGATAACGTAGTGGACCGACTGGAACGCCTCGGGTTGCTTGCGCCAGTTGGCAGCGTAGACAAAGCTCTGGAAATCGTGGTGAACAATATCGAGGTCGGAAACAATCTTGATATTCAACCCGAAATCCGCTGCCGCGTGCTGCTGACCTCAACGCTGGAATCTTTCTCCGTGGGCCACACCATCATCATGAGCCGCGGTTTGATTGACGTTTTGCCGGATGAAGCCAGCTACGCGGCGATGCTCTCGCAGGAAATGGCGCACATTGTGCTCGGCCACAAGGTCGATACGCAATTCGCGTTCTTCGATCGTGTGCTGCAGTTCGACGAAAAGAAAACCTTCGAGCACTTTGGATTTGCCCGCACGAAGGAAGAAGACGAAGCCGCGCAGACGAAAGCCGCTGAATTGCTGAAGGGTTCGATCTACAAGGATCAATTGAAGTCCGCGGAACTTTTCATGGGCGAGTTGCAATTGCGCGCCAAGGAAATTCCAAACCTGATCAGCCCCAAGCTGGGGAACAATGTTCTGGCCCGGCCGGCAGTGACTGCAACGGCCAATTCCAATCCGGCCCCGAACCAGATTGTTGCGTTGCCGCTCGGCGGCCGCGTGAAGATGGATCCGTGGGACGACAAGCTCGAAATGCTGAAGAGTAAGTCTGTGGGCAATATCTCGGAGCGGGAAAAGATGCCGTTTGAGGTCACGCCTTTCATGCCTTACTTGACGCGCGAGACGAGCGGAATGCCGCCACAGGCAATCAACGCGCAGATTAAGCAGGATCAGGACAAGAAAATAAACCCGCAAGATAAACAGAACTAACAAAAACCAGCACACGCGGGCGGGTCGCAGACCCGCCCCTACGCCGGCGGCAGACCCCGATTTTCGGGTTCTGCCGCCGGTTTCGTTTTTCGCGCCGTGTTATTCTAGAGGGGATCCAAACGTAGTATCTGTACCGAATATGAGCTCAACATCAAAACCAATTTCCGGCGCGAAACCTGGAACCCCATCCGCAAAGCCTGCGGCCGACGCCATGAAAAAAAAAGGCCCTTCCGATCCGCTATGGAAGGCGCTGCCTGACGCTTGGCGAATGCTTCGTCCGCCCGTGTGGCTGATCGCGTCGGGCTTCGCTCTGATGATCGTGGGCCGCGTGGCCGGCCTGGTTATTCCTGTGACGACGAAACCATTTGTGGACAGCGTACTGATCCAAAATAACAAATCTCTTCTGTGGCCGATCATAGGGGCAGTGCTGGCAGGAACCATCATCCAAGCTTTAACGAACTACGCGCTCGCGCAGATTATTTCAAAAGAAGCGCAACGAATGATCGCTGCGCTTCGCATCAGAGTGCAGTCGCATGTCGGGCGCCTTTCCGTGTCATTTTTCGACGCGAATAAAAGTGGTCAACTCGTTTCGAGGATCATGAATGACGTTGAGGGCGTGCGGAATCTGATTGGCACCGGGATGATCGATTTTTGTGGCAGCATTCTGACCGCCGCAATCTCGGGTTTTTATCTGATTCACTTAAGCCCGATGCTCACAGTGCTTGCCGCTGTTGTAATGGTGGGATTCGCCCTCGGAATGCGCAAAGCGTTCTCGGTTATCCGGCCGCTATTTCGGGCGCGTCCCAAAATTACAGCCGAAGTTGCAGGACGGCTAACGGAGTCTCTTGGTGGCGTGCGCGTCATCAAAGGCTATAACGCCGAAGGACGCGAGGAGAAAGTTTTCTCCGAAGGCATCAGGCGGTTGCTCGACAATGTTCTCGCGTCCGTAAACGCGATGTCCCTGATGAGCGGCTCATCCGCGCTGTTGATGGGACTGGTCAGCGCGCTGATTATGTATTTCGGCGGACACCGCGTGCTCAGTCACCAGATGACCGCCGGTTCACTGATGTCCTATACAGTGTTCCTCGGATTTCTCATCGCGCCCGTTTTTCAGATCGTCGGAATCGGTAGTTCCGTCAACGAAGCGCTCGCCGGGCTCGAACGCACACGCGACATTCTGAAAGAAAATCGCGAGGAATCCGATCCAAAACGCACGCAAACAATTCCAACGATCCGCGGCGAAGTAGATTTTAAAGACGTCACATTTTCTTACGAGACCGGCAAGGAAGTGCTGCATGGAGTTTCGTTCCAGGCGGCGCCGGGCAGCGTGACCGCGTTGGTTGGTCCTTCCGGTGCCGGAAAATCCACGATCATCGGATTGATCTCATCATT
>DATBYL010000070.1:0-7597 GCA_036513735.1 Candidatus Acidiferrales bacterium | reverse complement strand
GCCGCCGTGGAAGAAGTGATGCGCCATCAGGCCAGCGGACAAGCCATCGTCCAGCCGCGCCATCGTCTCGAGTTACCTGACAAAGGTTTTCTGCATTACATGGCGGGCGCGGACGTTACCGCAGGCATCGTCGGCATGAAGCTCTACACCAGCGTTCACGGCGCGCTCCGATTTCTCGTGCCGCTCTATCGCTCCTCCAGCGGCGAACTTCTCGCGCTCGTGGAAGCCGAACACCTCAGCATGATTCGCACCGGCGCCGCCAGCGGAGTTGCCACTCGTCACATGTCCCGCGAAAATTCGCAAACTCTCGGCATCATCGGCTCTGGTCTTCAAGCGCGCGGACAAGTCGAAGCCATCGCCGCCGTGCGAAATCTCACAAGCGTCCGCGTTTTTAGCCGCAACGCCGATCGCCGCGCGCAATTTGCAAATGAAATGGAAGACAAATTGGAAATTCCCGTCACTCCAGTGGACACTGCAGAAGCCGCCGTGCACAACGCCGACATCATCGTGACCGCAACCACCGCGCATAAAGCCGTCGTCGAAGGTGCATGGATCGCCCCCGGCATGCACATCAACGCCATCGGCGCGAATTTTCCTCAAAAGCGTGAACTGGACGACGCCGCGATCGCGCGAGCGTCACGCATCGCGGTTGACTTCATCGAGCAGGCAAAAATGGAAGCAGGCGATTTGATCCAAGCGTTTGCAACTGAACCTGCGAAATGGAATTCCGTGGCGGAGCTTTCGCAAATTATCGCCGGAAAAATGTCCGGCCGCGAAAATGAAACTGAAGTCACGCTTTTTAAATCCAGTGGAATTGCAATTTGGGATGTAGCCGTTGCAATGAAAGTCTATGAACTGGCCGTCGCCAAAGGGCGCGGAACGCAAATTCCATTCTGGGAGCAAAAGTAAATCGCGGGGATTCAATCGCAAGAATTAAATTTTCGGCGGGCGGTGGTGTTCCAGGCGCTTCACCAGCGCGTCATGCAATCGCTCGCGCACATCTTCAGGAAGCGGCGCAGGCTCGGCGTTACAATAAATCTCAATCGTCTTTCGCGTAGTGTTCACAACGATCCGGCAGTTCTCGCATTTCGCGAGATGCTGCTCCAGTTCAACGCGGACGTCGGAACCCAGATCGCCATCCAGATATTCCGTCAGCTCGTCAATTAATCCCTGGCAGTTCACTGTGCGGTACTCCCTTGAAAATAGGGATGCAACATTTCGCGCAATTTCAGGCGCGCCCGCAGCAGCCTTGATTTTACCGCAGAAATGCTGATTCCGAGCATCTCGGCTGTTTCCTCGGTGGAGATATCCTCCACATCGCGCAACACAAACACCGCGCGATAAATCGGCTCAAGTTGCTCAATCACTTTGGAAAGTATCGAGCCCATTTCTTTTTTCTCGTAGCGCTGTTCCGGCGATGGGCCCCAGTCCTTCAAATCGCGCGGAATATTTTCTTCTTCGCCCTTCACCGGCTCGTCCAGCGAAAAATGATTCGGCCGCCGCTTCCGCAGCCGCATCAGCGATTCATTCACCGCGATGCGCACCAGCCACGTATAAAATCTCGACCCGCCCTCGAAGTCGGCAAGATGACGGAACGCCTTCAGGAAAGCGTCCTGCATCGCGTCTTCCGCGTCGGCGTCATTTTGCGTGATGTGTTTCGTCAGACGGAAAATTTTCCGCTCGTATCGGCTGACGAGCTCCTCAAACGCGCGAGCGTCTCCCGCCTTCGCCGAAGCCACCAGCGCGGCTTCGTCATCCTTCACGATCGTAGAAGGCAGCGGTTTTGATCCCGAAACGCTCAATTTTCCTCTCGCAGATTAGACCGGGAACCTTCCCAAGTTATTCCTAGACCGTCCGCCGGAAGTAGGGCGGGTCTGTGACCCGCCCGTTTCCCATCGAATATAAGCGTAGCATATCCGCCCACTACTCCAAAAAGCGCAGATACGCCGCAGCCAAACAGCCGCATCCCGATTGGTGTATATTTACACATTCGGATGAACGCAAATATGACCCCTACAACCGCAGAGCAGAAGGAATTGGTGCGCTACACGGTTGACGCCGGTTTGGCCATCATCGAGCTAAACGATCCTCCGGCAAATACTTACAGCTACGAGATGATGCGCCAGCTTGACGCCGCCATCTTGAATGCGCGCATGGAAGAATCTGTTCACGTAATTATTCTGCGTGGCGCGGGCGAAAAGTTTTTCTGCGCGGGCGCCAGCATTTCGATGCTCACGACTGTCACGCCAACTTTCAAATATTATTTTTGTCTGCATGCCAATGAAACCATGTGCCGCCTGGAGCAAACTTCCAAGCTCGTCATCGCAGCGCTGAATGGACATACCGTCGGCGGCGGACTGGAAGTTGCCCTCGCGTGTGACATTCGCATCGCAAAAGAAAATGGCGGCAAAATTGGCTTGCCCGAAGTAAATCTCGGCGTTCTTCCCGGCACCGGCGGCACGCAGCGGTTGACTCGCCTGCTAGGCAAAGGCCGCGCTCTGGAATTGATGGCCACCGGACGCACATTCGGATTCGACGAAGCTTTGCAAATCGGCCTGGTGAATCAAATTTTCAAAGCCGAAAATTTCTGGCCTAACGTGCTGGCCTACGCGCGTGAATTCTGTCCACCGAATAAGGCGTCGCTGGCAGTTGGTAAGATTAAGCGCGCCGTGCAATCCGGATCGGAGATGAGTTTCGCAGATTCGCTAGCGCTCGAGCGCGAATTGCAGCAACAACTTTTCACCAGTGAGGACGCCAAAGAAGGTTTGGCGGCCTACATCGAAAAGCGCCCGCCGCAATTCAAGGGGAAATAGTTCGCCAGCGATTTTGAATCACGAAGGGAATCAAAGAAAATATGGCCAGTGCGCCCCCAGTTCAAATCAAGCCCGGAAAACTTTTTATCGGCGGCAAATGGGTTGACGCCGCATCCGGCAAAACTTTCTCAACCACAAATCCGGCAACGGGCGAAGCGCTCACCACGCTCGCCGAAGCTGGCGACGCCGACGCCGACGCCGCTGTGCAAGCCGCCCGCGCCGCATTCACTTCCGGTCCATGGGCGGAAATGGCCGCCGCCGATCGCGCGAAAATTCTCTGGAAAATCGGTGACCTCGTCGATAAATACGTCGAAGAAATCGGCACGCTGGAAACTCTGGACAATGGCAAGCCAATTTTTGAATCGCGCTATGTGGATATGCCAATGGTGGCCGAAGTTTTCCGCTATTTCGCCGGATGGGCCACGAAAATTATGGGCGATACGGTTCCCGTCCGCGGCCCATTTTTGAATTACACATTGCGCGAACCGATCGGCGTCGTCGCCGCAATCACTCCGTGGAATTTTCCGTTGCTTCTCGCGTCATGGAAAATTGCGCCGGCCCTCGCTGCGGGAAATACTGTTGTCCTGAAGCCCGCGCAACTCACTTCACTTTCCGCGCTGCGCCTCGGCGAAATTTGTCAGGAAGCGGGACTGCCCGATGGCGCGCTGAATATTCTTACCGGCTCCGGAAAAGTTCTTGGACGCGCGCTTGTCACGCATCCCGGCGTTGATAAAGTTGCTTTCACCGGCTCCACATCCGTCGGACAGGAAATCGCACACAACGCAATCGATTCGCTGAAACATGTAACGCTCGAACTCGGCGGCAAATCTCCCAATATTGTCTTTGCCGATGCCGATCTAGAAGCGGCCGTTCGCGGCGCGACCATCGGAATTTTCTACGGCAAAGGCGAAGTCTGCGCTGCAGGCTCGCGCTTGTTTGTGGAGCGCAGCATTAAAGACGCTTTCATGGAAAAGCTACTTGACCGCGTGAAAAAAATGCAGCCCGGCGATCCGATGGACCCGAAAACGCGCTTCGGCTCGCTCGTAAGTGAGCAACAAATGCAGACAGTTCTGGGTTATATCGAGAAGGGCCAATCCGAGGGCGCGAAACTCGTCGCGGGCGGTTCGCGTGTCACCACGCTCGGCAATGGGAAAGGATGTTTTGTGCAGCCAACTGTTTTTGACGGCGTCACAAATAACATGACCATCGCGCGTGAAGAAATTTTCGGTCCGGTGCTGGCGACAATCGCGTTCGACGATGTGGAAGACGCGATTCGTCAGGCCAATGACAATCCGTACGGACTCGCCGCCGCCGTCTGGACGCGCGATATCGCCAAAGCACACAAAGTTGCGCGGCGCTTGCAGGCAGGTACAGTTTGGGTCAACACTTATAATAATTACGACCCTGCTTCTTCATTTGGCGGATATAAGAAGAGTGGGTACGGACGCGAATTGGGCGCGGCCGCGCTGGAACATTACACACAACTGAAGAGCGTCTGGGTGAATCTCGCGTAGAATTGAAGTGGTATTAGACAGGCCACCTGGTTTTAGAAAGGCCACTTGGTTTCAGAAAGGACGAATGCGTACTCTGCCTGACTATTTGCGCCGTGGAATGCGGCTGGTAATCGTTGGCTGCAATCCCGGCGAACAATCCGCCCGTGTTGGACATTATTACGCTGGCCGCAATAATGCTTTCTGGAATTTGCTTTATGAATCGGGCATCGTTGGCGAAGAACTGACGCACAACGAAGATCGCCGCCTGATCGAATTTGGCGTTGGACTCACCGACATTGTGAAACGTCCCACGCGCACTGAAGAAGAACTTTCGCGCGAGGAATTCGCGGAAGGGCGAGTGGTGCTCTCGCAAAAGCTGGAACAATTCGCGCCGCGCGTCGTTGCCTTCAACGGTAAGAACGTTTACGAAAAATTTAATCAGCGCCCGTGCACGCTTGGATTGCAGAAGGGCCACATTTATGGCGCGCGTGTTTTTGTGCTGCCTTCCAGCAGCGCGAAAAATGCCAGCGCCGGCGGAGTGAAGCTCAGGTACTTCCGCCAGCTCGCGAAATTCCTGGAAAAAATGGAAAAGGATCCGGAATCAAAATCCGGCGCTCGCGCAGTAAACGATTAACACTCGAATGCAAATCGGCTCGTCAAGACAAATTGCTCCTCAAGGTTACACCGCGGGCGAATTGATGGTTGCCGCCGCCGCGCGCGAAATTCGCGACTCCGAAATAGTTTTTGTCGGCATGCGCTTGCCGCTTCTCGCATTCGCGGTCGCAAAGCGCACCCACGCTCCCTCCGCCATCGGCCTTTTTGAAAATGGAATTATCCGCGAAACTCCCGCGCGCGAACTTCTTTATACGATGGCCGATCCGCCGAATTTAAACGCCGCAACTTTTGCCGGCCCAATGCTCGACGTGATGGGATTTCTTCAGCAAGGCCGTGTGAATGTCGGATTTCTCGGCGCCGCCGAAGTGGATCGCTTCGGAAATTTAAATACCACGGAAGGAACACACGATGGCCGCACTGTCCGGCTTCCTGGATCCGGAGGTGCTTGCGATATCGCGTGTCTCTCCCAGCGCACCGTAGTTTTGCTCGAACATTCCAAGCGTCGTCTCGTCGATCGCGTCGCCTACATCACTTCGCCCGGTTTTGGCGCAGGAAATATTGACGGAAAAAATTGCCGGCAATCGCAGAGATTGCCCGCGCGTTCCGGTCCTTCGGCGATAATTACCACCCGTGCAGTATTGCGATTCGACGCCGATGGCGAAGCATTTCTCGCGTCCGTGCATTCCGGTGTTACAGTCGAGGACGTGCTCGCGAACACCGGCTGGAAATTGCGCGTCCCGGATAATGTAAGCGCAACTCCCGCGCCGAGTGCGGAAGAATTGGCCGTGATGCGCGAACTGGATCCGCGGAATTTTTGGACCAAATGAAATTGCCAGGCGGCCGTTTGTCAGCGCGCCGGCAGGGAATTGTCCGAACCGAATTGGACGCAGCGGAGGCGCAAAAATAAAATGAACGAAAGCCTCGGCCCGTCACCAGCCATAGAAACTCATCGCGGCGAAGCCGTGCAGATTCGCGCGGAAGGCCGCACCGTTTGGGTCACGCTCGACCGTCCGCCGCTGAACATCATGGATATTTCCACCATGAAATTGCTTTCGCGCGGACTTGGCAAGTTGCTTGATCCGCCCGGCGGCGCTTGTGATTTTCTGATCTTCTCTGGCGCGGGCCCGAAAGGATTTTCCGCGGGCGCTGAAGTTGCCGATCACGCTCCCGATCGCGTCGGCTCCATGCTCGCCGCGTTCCATCACATTTTTCGCCAGCTCGCGCGCGCCGATTGCATCACCATCGCCGCCGTCCACGGACATTGCCTCGGCGGCGGAATGGAACTCGCAACTTTTTGCGACTTTGTCATCGCCGCGGAATCCGCGCAATTCGGCGTGCCGGAAATTAAGCTCGGATGTTTTCCTCCTATCGCGATGATCACTTTTCCCGAGCTTGTCGGTTCGCGCGTCGCTATGGATTTAATTTTGACGGGCCGCGAAATAAGCGCAGCCGAAGCGAAAACTTTGGGCCTTGTCACGCGCGTAGTTCCAGACGATTCGCTGGACAAATCCGTGCGCGACATGATCGGCGAATTCCGCGCGCTCAGCCCGGCCGTCTTGAAACTTACGGGACGTGCCATGCGCCGCCGTCTGCGCGATGAATTTGAAAATGATCTCGGCAAAGTCGAGCAGGTCTATCTGAATCAGTTGATGAAAACAGAAGACGCGCGCGAAGGCATTCGCGCTTTCATGGAAAAACGCCCGCCAAGCTGGCGCGGAAGGTAGCAGCACGCAAAACCTTATGCCGAATACTTCCAAACTCGTCACCATGCGCGAAGCAATCGCGAATCACGTGCGTTCTGGCACGCACGTTTTGATGGGCGCGCAACTCGAGCAAATGATTCCGTTCGCGGCGGGCCACGAAATGATTCGCCAGAATTGCAAGAACCTCACGCTCTCCGGCCCAATTTCTGACGCGCTTTTCGATCAATTAATCGGCGCCGGCTGCGTTGAAGCTGTTCGCGCCGCGTGGGTCGGCAATGTTTCCGCCGGACTGGGCCACTGTTTTAGCCGCGCCATGAATGACTCGATCCCGCATCCTCTGCACGTCGTGGACTATTCCAATTTCACTTTCGCGCTTGGACTTCATGCCGCCGCGCTCGGCGTTCCGTTTTTGCCAACGCGCGCAACTCTCGGCAGCGATCTGCTCAAGAAGAACAAGAGTCTGCGCGAATTTCAATCGCCGGTCGGCGACGAAAAACTCGTCGCCGTTACTGCGCTGCATCCGGACGTCGCCATCATTCATGTTCAGCGCGCCGACGAGCAGGGCAACGCGCATCTCTGGGGAAATCTCGGCGTTGCGGTGGATGGCGCGCGCGCCTCGAAATGTGTAATCGTCGTCGCCGAAGAAATTGTCGCCCCGGAAATTATTTCGTCCGACCCCAATCGTACTCTCATCCCCGGATTCACCGCCGCCGCTGTCGTTCATGAGCCACTTGGCGCTCACCCCTCTCCCGTGCAAGGATATTACGGGCGCGATCACGAATTTTTTGCCGACTATCACGCGCAAAGCCGCACCGTCGAAGGATTCGCGGAATGGCTCGATCGCTGGGTGCTTTCAATTTCCGATCGCCGCGATTACATCAAGCAAGTTGGCGTCGATCGCATCGCGAATCTCGGCGTTCGTGAGCATGCATATTCCGCGCCCGCTGATTTCGGCTACTAAGCGAAATAAATC
>DATBYL010000069.1:0-5092 GCA_036513735.1 Candidatus Acidiferrales bacterium | reverse complement strand
AATTCACGGCCGGCAAGCAGCCGGCAAGAGGGTGTTCGGCGGACGGCGACGTCTTCCGTCACGCTGTTAAACACTCAATCTATTAAGGAGGAACGTTGGCAGTTGAAATTACGATGAAAGAATTGCTGGAGGCCGGAGTTCACTTCGGTCATCAGACACGCCGCTGGAACCCGAAGATGAAGGAATATATTTTCGGCGAACGCAATGGAATTCACATTATTGATCTCCAAAAAACTTTGAAAATGTTTCGCGACGCCTCGCGATTTGTAAGCGAATTAACCGCGCAGGGCCGCAGCATTTTGTTTGTCGGAACCAAGCGCCAGGCGCAGGAAGCTGTCGCCGAAGAAGCGAACCGCTGCGGAATGTTTTATGTGAATCACCGCTGGCTCGGCGGCACGCTCACCAATTGGGCCACGTTGCAAAAGTCCATCAAGCGTCTGAAAGCGCTGAAGGCCATGGTGGAAGACGGCCGCATGGATCAGCTTTCCAAAAAAGAAGCCGCGCGTTTGAAGCGCGAAATGGATCACCTCCATCAGAACCTCGGCGGCATGGAAAATATGACCACGCTGCCCGACGCGATGTTTGTGATTGATAGCAACGCAGAAGAAATCGCCGTGCGCGAAGCTCGCCGCATGGGCGTTCCCGTCGTTTCCATCGTGGATACGAATTGCAATCCGGAAGTTGTGGACTGGATTATTCCAGGAAATGACGATGCATTGCGCGCGATTCGTTTGTTCACGTCAAAAATTTCTGACGCCGTAATTGAGGGCAAACAGTCACTCGAGCAATCGCAGCTTGCCGAAGCGAAGTCAAATGAAGGCGCCGAAGGTGTTGGGGCAGACGGAATTGATCCAAGCGTGGAGTACAAGGACACGAGCAAGTACGAAGCCTATGAAAAGTCTGAAGGCGATTTCGTGGATCCTGCCACGCTGGAGGAGCCATTCGCGGCCGCCGCTGATGCGGCTCTCGATCCTGCTGCCGAAGTTCCTGATAAGGATAAGGATGCGGTCACCGGAAAGTAATTTCGCGGCTCCGCGTTAATAATTCTTCTCTTCATCCTGCCATTTGTGCAGGTCGATTTCTGAAATGCAATTCATTCTCCTGAAAGGTTTGTTGAAACTATGAGTGCGAATTCAGAGCCGGCGAATATACCGGCACAATTGGTGAAAAAACTCCGCGAGCTTACCGGAGCGGGCTTCAGCGTTTGCCGGCAGGCATTGGTGGAATCGTCCGGCGACGTCGATAAGGCCGTAGATTATCTGCGTAAAAAGGGCCAGGCGGCCGCGCAAAAGAAAGCCGAACGCGAAGCGACTGATGGTTTGGTCAGCACCTATATCCACGCTGGCGGAAAAATCGGCGTGCTGCTCGAAGTTAATTGCGAGACGGATTTCGTTGCACGCACAGACGAGTTCAAGCATCTCTGCCATGACATTGCCATGCACATTGCCGCGCTGAATCCGCAATTCGTGCGCCGTGAAGATGTGACTCCGGATATTCTCGAACGCGAAAAGGAAATCGCGCGCGATCAGGCTCGTCAATCCGGCAAGCCCGAAGCGATCATCGAAAAAATCGCCACTGGCAAAGTGGATAAGTTCTACGAAGAAAATTGCCTGTACGAACAGCACTTTATTAAGGATGAATCCGTCACCGTCGGCGAAATGATTATTCAAGTCATCGCCAAAATGGGCGAGAAGGTTTCCGTGCGCCGGTTTGTCCGCATGAAAGTTGGCGATGTGACGGCAACTTACGCCGCGGGATCTGCGCCGAAGCGTGATGAAGCCGAGCCTGCCGCTGAGCCGGCAAAAGCCTAAATAATTATCGGCCGCGAGCAGCCGCAAACGCATCCACGCGGTTCCTTGCGGCATCTTAATTTTTGTTCGATGACTGGATTTCGCCGGTCAAGATTCTCTGCTAAACTGCACTCCGACTTCGCCGCACGTGCGGCGGACATCACACGATGCCCACAACGCCAACGCAACCAGCCACAAAGATCGACGGACAAAAACCCGCATACAAGCGCATCGTAATTAAACTCTCCGGCGAATCGCTTTCCGGTCCGGAAGAATTCGGCATTCACGGCGAAACTGTCGCCACCATTGCGCGCGAAATAAAAGATGTGCGCGATCTTGGCATCGAAGTAGCGATCATGGTTGGCGGAGGAAATATTTTCCGTGGCACGCGCCAGAAATCACTTTCAATCGATCGCGCCACCGGCGACTACATGGGCATGCTCGCAACCGTTATCAACGGACTCGCGCTTCAGGCATCACTTGAAAAAGTGGGCTGCCACACGCGAATTCTCAGCGCCATCGGAATGCATCAAGTTGCCGAGCCTTTTATCCGCCGCCGCGCCACACGACATCTTGAAAAAGGCCGCGTAGTAATATTTGCCGCCGGCACCGGCAATCCATATTTTTCAACGGATACCGCCGCTGCTTTGCGTGCCATGGAAATAAAAGCCGACGTGATTCTGAAAGCCACGCGCGTGGACGGAATTTACGACGCCGATCCAGAAAAGGTTCCCGGCGCGAAAATGTTTGAGCGCATCACATATCTTGATGTTCTGCAAAAAGGGTTGTCCGTGATGGATAACACCGCCATTTCTCTTTGTATGGATAATAAAATGCCGATCGTTGTTTTTAATATGAATGTGCCCGGAAATATTCAGCGCGTAGTGATGGGCGAAAAAGTAGGATCTACCGTAAGCCCCGCGTAATTGCGGCGAATTTGCAATTGTTTGTGAATTTTCAAAACAAATCACCGGAAATTATTTACCGGAGGCGCGACACGGATGACCACAATCGCAAACAGTAAAGACGCGACGGCGCAAGCTAAAGTGCGCATGGAAAAAGCGGTTGACGATTTTCGCAAGGAACTTTCCTCGCTGCGAACAGGCCGTGCGAACACTTCGCTGCTCGATCACATTCGCGTCGATTATCACGGCACATCCATGCCCGTGAATCAGCTCGGGTCAGTCACCGTTCCGGAAGCAACCATGCTGATGGTCACTCCATGGGATCCGGACGCTGTGCCATTGATTGATAAGGCGATTCGCACTTCGGATCTCGGATTGAATCCGACCAACGATGGAAAATCCGTCCGCGTTCCGATTCCTTCGCTCAACGAAGATCGCAGAAAAGAACTCGTAAAGCACATGCACAAAGTTCTCGAAAATCATCGCACCACTGTCCGTGGTGTCCGCCGCGATATAAAAGAAGCAGTCGAAAAATTGGCGAAAGAAAAAACTGTCAGCGAAGATGATAAAAAGCGTTCGCTCGATGAGCTAGAAAAACTCACGCACAGCGAAACGAAGAAAATGGAAGATCTTGCTGCGATCAAAGAGCAGGAAATCATGGAGCTGAAGTAGTTAGGTAGCCTGCGCGACATAAGTCTTTAGTTTTCAGGGATGTACGGGTTGTTTGGGAAGGTTCTGGATAAGGGTTTTGGGATGCAATTCTTGCTCCTGCGCGTTGAGCGGGGATTCACCGGCGGAGTTTTCCACCGGACGTCACTTTTTTGTTTGACACAAACCCATGTCATGCCTATACTTACGAGTTGGTCAGGGACTTTTGTAGGGTTTTAGAAACGGAAGGTCTTCGACCCCAGAACATGTTCGACGGAATGGGGAAGAAGAAGCGGCCGGAATGGGACGCCAGTCCCGCAAAGCCGAGTATAGTCTCTCCGCTGTATCCTGCAGTTTAGAGTATTCGCCTTGGCGAGTCTCGTTGCGGAGTATCTTTACCTCCGGGTCGTAGTCCAGCCCTTTCTTTAATGAAAGTGGCACTTGCGTGCAGAGCTTTGTGTCTGCGCTTGAGTCAAAAGCCAAAGACTCATTTTTAAGGGAGAGTCGTGCCCACATTCTCGCAACTAGTACGCTACGGCCGCGAAAAAATTCGCGCCAAGACAAAGTCACCGGCATTGCAAGGCTGCCCTGAAAAGCGTGGAGTATGCATCCGCGTTTACACGCAGACGCCGAAGAAACCGAACTCCGCATTGCGCAAAGTTGCGCGCGTGCGGCTGACCAACGCCGTGGAAGTCACCACCTATATTCCCGGCATCGGCCACAACTTGCAGGAACACTCGATCGTGTTGGTGCGCGGCGGCCGCGTGAAGGATCTGCCCGGCGTTCGCTACCACATCGTTCGCGGAACTCTGGACGCAGCGGGCGTGGACAATCGCAAGCAAGCTCGCTCGAAGTACGGCGCAAAGCGCCCCAAAGCAGCACAGAAGTAAGGAGAGAAGATGCCGCGTAAAGGTGCAGTAATTCGTCGCGTAACTCCGGCCGATTCGGTCTACGGCAGCGACTTGGTTCAAAAGTTCATCAGCTCGATGATGTGGGACGGAAAGCGTTCCACCGCGCAGCGCATTTTTTATGGTGCGATGGATCAGATTACGGCCAAGGGCAATCCCAGCGCGCTCGAAACTTTTAAGAAAGCGGTTGAGAACACCAAGCCGCTGCTGGAAGTGAAAACGCGGCGCGTCGGCGGCGCGAACTATCAGGTGCCGATTGAAGTGAATCCGAATCGCCGTCAGTCACTCGCGATTCGCTGGCTGCTGCAAAATGCGCGCACGCGTGGCGGCAAGAATTTGACGACCAAGCTCGCGGAAGAATTGTTGGACGCGTCGAACGGACGCGGCGGCGCCATCAAGAAGAAGGAAGACGTTCACCGCATGGCGGAAGCGAATAAAGCATTTGCGCATTATCGCTGGTAAAAATTAGGAAAAACTTTTAGAAAATGCCACGGGAAACACAACTCGCAGATACACGCAACATCGGAATCATGGCGCACATTGACGCCGGCAAGACCACTACGACCGAGCGCATCCTTTTCTATACGGGTGTGACCTACAAAATCGGCGAAGTGCATGACGGCGCGGCAACCATGGACTGGATGGAGCAGGAGAAGGAGCGCGGGATCACCATCACTTCCGCTGCTACCACTGCGTTTTGGGATCGCCACGGCAAAAAGACCCGCATCAACATTATTGACACACCGGGCCACGTGGATTTCACCGTGGAAGTTGAACGCTCGCTGCGCGTTTTGGATGGCGCGGTTGCAGTGTTTGACGCGGTTGCCGGTGTGCAGCCGCA
>DATBYL010000068.1:0-4272 GCA_036513735.1 Candidatus Acidiferrales bacterium | reverse complement strand
TTCAGATTTTCCGCAAACGGATGTAGTGCTGATTATCGGCGCGAACGATGTGACCAATCCCGCGGCGCGAACGGACAAGAATAGTCCGATCTACGGAATGCCGATTCTGGACGTGGATAAGGCGCGCACGGTGATGGTGATCAAGCGCGGGATGAGTCCCGGCTTCGCGGGAATTGATAATCCACTGTACTACATGGATAAAACGCTGATGTTGTTTGGCGATGCGAAGGCGTTCGTTGGGTCGATTGTTAGAGAGCTTACTGGTGGGGGCGGGCACGCGTAGATCGCTGGACTACAGGTGAGGATCAGACAGGTTTGATTTCCCGACGGCTGGATGGTCTCTTGGTTCTGGCGAGTCGACGTTGTCTCCGCCTTTCCTTTTCAACTTCATTTTCGAGTTTCGGAACTGTTTTCTTCAGACCATCAATCCACCACACAGACTCACTGCACTGATGGACCCTCAAATCCCCCAAAAGATCCTCCAACTGCTCAAGGCCTCGCGGCGACTGAAGTTTCGATAGCGCGTCCAGAGTCTTGTTGAACTGCTGAGCCGCAGTGAAGAGAGAACTCAAATCTGCCACGAGGTCTCCTATCAGCTGATGATCTGTTCTAGGCAGAACTTTCTTTAGCGCAACTAGCATCTCGTGGATGAGTGCAGCGTCACGCTTCTGAATCTTTGTAAGAGGATGCTCGACTATTACAAGTTCCCCTCCAGGGCTCCTTGTGGCGACGAGTCTTCCATTAAATCTTTGAGAGTCTGTTTTCTTGAGACGTTTCACATAGTTATCCTGTGCGGCTTTCACTGTTGTGCCGAGCCGGCCGAAAGTTTCTACTGCGCGAAGCGTTTGAAGAAGCTATCCGGCTTCCATGTTGGGCGCGTGTCGGCGTCGGCTACGCGCGTAGTTAATAGTAATAGTAGGTGATCGAAATGCGCGGCGGCGGGCGTATCGACCGGTTGATCTAGATCGTCGGACGGCGCGTGATAGCGCGTTTTAATCCAATCTTGAAATATTTTTTCTTCGTCGGTACCTTTGATCCAGCCGAATTTAAATGCGAGGGCGGGGATGCCGACTTTCACGAAGCTGTATTGATCGCTGCGGATGAAACGATTTCGCTCGGGTTCTTTATCGGCTTGAATGATCACGTGTTCACCTTCAGCGACGGCGCGAACGTCGTCACCGAGCGTGGACTCGTCCAATCCCTGCACTTCCAAATATTGCAGACGGAAAAGTGGAAGGAACATATCCATGTTCAGGTCGGCGACGATTTCTTTTTGCGGAACGGTGGGATGATGCGCGAAATATTCGGAGCCGAGATCGCCTTTTTCTTCGGCGGTGACGGCGGCAAAAATCAGCGAGCGGCGCGGATGAATTCCCGCAGCCTTAATGTGTTTCGCAACTTCGATCAGTGAGGCGACGCCGGAAGCGTTATCCATCGCGCCGTTGTAAATACTGTCGCCGTTGATGGGTTGGCCGACGCCGATGTGATCGAGATGCGCGCTGATGACGACGTATTCGTTTTTGAGTTTCAAATCCGCGCCGGGAAGAATTCCAATTACGTTGGGAGAAGTAACCTTCGCGCGAACAACTTCCACTTTTGCGTGCACCGTAACTTTCAGCGGAAACTTCGGAAGAAGTTCGTTCTTATCGGCGATCGCCAAAAGCTCGGCGATGGTGTGGCCGCTATCCGCAAACCATTTATCGGCTTGCGCGGGATTGATGGACGCCGCAAAATGCGGGCCGGTGCCGCGCGTTTTAGGATCGGCGATGCTCATCGAAGGATTCAAACGCGCCAGCGAAGCGCGCGACCACGGAATATCAGAATTTTTCGGATTGCCGATGGTGGCGAAGCCGATTGCTCCAGCTTTTTGCATTGCTTCCCAGCGCTGTTCGGCGGATTGATAATGCGCTTTCAGCGGGCCGGGAATGTTTGTGGGACCGCCGGTGATGAAGACAGCAATTTTTCCGTGAAGATCCTGTCCGGCAAATTCGTCATAGCCCATTTCTGGGACAGCGAATCCGTAGCCGACGAACACTGCTTGCGCTTTGACGGAAGGCGCGGGATCGCCGCTGACGCGCAGTGTGGCGTCGGGACCGAGTTGCAGCGCTTCGGTTTTTCCGGCGCGTTCGAGCGAGAGACTGGAATTCGCTTCGTCAATGCGGTGAGTTTCAAAATCGATGGGCTGCAAAAATCCATTTGTGCCGCCGGGTTGAAGTCCCGCGTCGGCGAATTGCTTGGCAACATATTCGGCGGCGCGGCGATGACCGTCGCTGCCGGTGTCGCGTCCCCGCATGTCGTCGGAAGCGAGGAATTGGACGTGCGCCCACCATGCGTTGCCTTCGGCCTGCCAATCGGGCTCTGTGGATTGATGTGCGCGAGCTAGAACTGTGGTGGCGCAGAGAATAATTCCGATTGCGGAGATGCGGAGAATGGTGCTGAGACGATGGCGATGATTTGGTGACGCGGACATTTAATTTCTTCCTCCGAGATTGTTAGTGGTGCGATTTAGATTTTTTGATTCAGTTTGCATCTGTTACTTCAACTCGCACAGACATGAATTCTATGTTACTTACTCGGCTAGTGCGCCTTGGACTGTTGCAGAAGGTCTTTCGGTGCGGAATTCGCCTTCCCATTTTGCGATTATGGCAGACGCTAAACAATTGCCAACTACGTTTACGGTGGTGCGGCCCATGTCGAGAAATTGGTCGACGCCCAGTAATAAAAACATTGGTTCTTTCGGCAGGCCGAGCGAATCGGCGGCGGCCAAAAGAATTATGAAGGAGCCGCGCGAAACTCCGGCAACGCCTTTGCTGGTAAGCATGAGCACGAGCATCACGAAAAGTTGCTGCTTCAGTCCCAGATGAATTCCCGCGGCCTGCGCTACGAAAATGGATGCGAGCGCGAGATAGAGTGTTGCACCCGCAAGATTGAAACTATATCCAGTGGGAATTACAAACGCCACAATTTCTCGCGGCACGCCGTACGCTTCCATGGATTCCATCGCGCTGGGCAACGCGGCTTCGGAACTGGTGGTGCTGAAGGCGATTGTCGCCGGCTCGGTGACACATTTTATGAACTCGCGAACGGGAAGTCCCGCGATTACGGCCGATGGCCACAGCACGCCGACCACGAAGATCGCGAACGCTACATATAATGTAGCGACGAGCTGGCCCAAATTGTAGAGCACGCCGAATCCCGTGGTAGCGATGGTGTAGGCAAGCGCGCCGGCGATGCCAATGGGCGCATAGAGCATCACGATGTTCGTGAATTTGAACATCACTTCCGCGAGACTATTCGCGAAGTCCAGCATCGGCTTGCGTTTTGGTTCCTTCACAAGCGCCAGCGCAATTCCAAAAATCATGCTGAAGACGACCACCTGCAAGACCTGATTTTCCGCGACGGACTTGGCAATATTTTCCGGAAAAATGTGAAGGATCATTTCCGAAGCGGTGGGCCGCGCGGCAACAATTGGGCTGGCATTCGCTGTGGCGACGGGGAATTGCACGCCGGCTCCGGCTTTGCTGATGTTGATGGCGGCGAGTCCGATGACCAGCGCAAGCGTCGTGACAATTTCAAAATAGATGAGAGACTTCCATCCCAGGCGCCCAACTTTTTTGATATCGGAATGGCCGCCGATGCCGCTGACGAGCGTGGCGAAAAGCAACGGCGCGATAATCACGCGAATCATCTGCAGGAAAATCTGGCTCAGGATGCGCAGGTTGATCGCGAAATGCGGAAAATCGTTGCCCACTTCCGCGCCCAGCACCATGAAAACGAGAATCCAGGTGGTGAGAGATCGCTGAGAAAATCCGTAGAGAATCAGCGCGATCAGTGCGGCCCAGCGGATTACTTCGCCGACGAGCGGGCTCATCGCGAATCCGTGATGGCTGGCGACGGAAATTATTGCGGCGATGAAATAGAGAATCAGGCCGGTGATTAGATATTTATTCTTCATGCGTCGATTTTATTCGTAACTCGCATTCGCAAATGGACGCGAGTTCTATATCACATTGGCGAATCTACGGCTACGCGGGGTTTCGTCCACGCAAGCGCGCAAAGCGCCAGCACGACAGGAAAACACTCCATCAAGTAGCGCGGCTCGACGGTTTGAAGTTGCGTTAGGAATACTGTGCGAACCAACAGGAACGCCAGCAGAAACGAAATTCCTGCGCGCGCGCGGAATTTCCACGCGCCGATGAGCGCCATGCCGACGTAAATATAATTCAGTACGCCGAGAGCGAGTGTCGCGCTGAATTCCGTCGCGTTGTTGTG
>DATBYL010000067.1:0-3116 GCA_036513735.1 Candidatus Acidiferrales bacterium | reverse complement strand
AATCTTCCGGCTCCAACCATTCCACATGCGAGATAGCCTTCGTCCGGCACAACGATTTGCACGCGCCGCGCGCGCAAAGTTTCCAAATTTAATTGTGTGGCGGGATGTTCCCACATGTTGACATTCATGGCGGGCGCGATAATTACCGGCGCAGTTGTGGCCAACGCCAACGTAGAAAGAAAGTCATTCGCCAGACCCTGCGCAAGTTTCGCGATGCTGTTCGCAGTGGCAGGCGCGATCACCAGCGCGTCAATGCGCTGCGCAACTGCAATATGTTCGATGGCGCTTTCGACATTTGCGGGCGCGGAGTCATCCGCGGAAAACATTTCGGTGATTACTTTTCTTCCGGTGAGCGCGGCGAATGTTAGCGGCGTGATGAATTCCTGCGCGTGGCGAGTCATGATGACCTCAACTTCAAGGCCATCCTGTTGCAAACGGCGAACTAGTTCAGCAGCCTTGTAGGCCGCCACTCCTCCCGTCACTCCCAAAGCAACGCGCATGGATGAATCCTGTGGACCGAAGTGGAGTTACCCCTTGCGCCGCTTCAGCTCCTCTTCGCTGGGGCCTTGCGCAATCGGCGGAATATCAAATTCGAGGACGGAATTCTGCAGCTCTTCCATTGCGATTCGAGTGGATTTCGGCGAGTGCGGATTAATCACCAGCGGCGCCGCGCCCAGCATTAACTGACGGGCACGCCGAGATGCTACAACCACGTACGCAAAGCGGCTCTCCGGCGGACGGTTTTGATTCGTCATCAAGGTCAACCTCCAAAAGTTTTCAAAATTCGCTCAACGACCGGACGCGCCCGGCTGCTGCGGCATCGCGTGCCCAGCCCAATGGCGTGCACCTCGCGCCCAGCCCGCTCGAGGTCGTCATTCACAACGATAAAATCGTACAGCCCAAAACTTTCCATCTCGTGCCGCGCGCGCTTCAAACGCCGGTCAATTTCTTCGGCGGAATCCTGGCCACGAGCGCGAATGCGCCGCTCCAGTTCTTCCGCGGAAGGCGGCACGATAAAAATTGAAACCGCGCCGGGAACCTGCGCACGAATATTCGCCGCGCCTTGCACGTCAATTTCCAGAACTAAATCCTGGCCGGTCTCTCGCGCGATCGTCAACCACTTGCGTGGAGTGCCGTAACGATGCTTTCCGAAAACCTGCGCATATTCCAGAAAGGCGTCTTCGCGCACAAGTTTGTCGAACTCGGCTTCAGTAACAAAATCATACCATTTTCCGGGATTCTCCGTTGGACGCGGCTGCCGCGTTGTGCTCGAAATGGAAAATATCGTATTGGGCAACTCCAGCAGCTTGCGTACGAGCGTGGATTTGCCGGAACCGGACGGGCCGGAAATCACGAAGACTAATGGATCTGTGGTTGGTGCGTTCATTCGCTGGTGGTTGATTGGTACCGGGAAGATGATAGCCGCTTATTCGATGTTCTGCACCTGTTCGCGCAACTTTTCTATCTCGGATTTTATCTCGAGTGCGAGAGTGGTGACTTGCAAGCCTTCGGCTTCCACGCCCGGAGTTTTTGAAAGCAGCGTGTTCGCCTCGCGCTGCATTTCCTGCAGAAGAAAATCCAATTTCTTCCCGGCTTCGCCCGCGCTATCCAAAAGTTTCGCGAATTGCGAAATGTGGCTGGCAAGACGCGCGAGTTCTTCGGCAACGTCACTGCGTTCGGCAAGGATTGCTGCTTCCTGCGCCAGGCGTGCGGGATCTACGGCGCCATCGCCGAGCAATTCGCGAATTCGCGTCTCCAAGCGCTTGGCAAATGCAGGACGCATTTTTTCGGCGAGCACGGCAATTTGTTTTGCGTTTTCTTCCACGTGCGCCAAGTGGATGCGCATCGCGTTGGCGAGAGTTTTTCCTTCGACGAGCTGCATTTCTTCCAGACGCGCAACGGCGAGTTCAAAACATTCGGCCACGAGTGTGCGCAATTTTTCCAAAGCTTCGTCGCTCAAGCCGCCTGCGGGAGCGCCGGGCGCGGCAACTACCCCAGGGAGACGCATCAGCGCGATTAGGTCCGGCTCTGTTTTCAATCCAAATTGTTTTCGCAGATCGTCAGCGGCGCGCAGATATGCTTCTGCGAGATCGCGCTTCACTTCCACGGCGCTTGCGCCAACGGCATCGACGCGCAAATTCACGTCCACGTGTCCGCGGTGCAGGCGTTCACGAAGGACGCGGCGAATTTCCGGCTCGAGTGATTCGAGGCCTTCGGGAATGCGGAGATGAACATCGAGAAAGCGATGATTCACGCTGCGCAGGCTTGCGCGCAACGCCCAGCCATCGCGTTCCATGCGCGCTTCGGCAAAACCCGTCATGGATTTAAATCCGGCAGGATTGGCTGCGGTGCGCGGAGCGGAATTGGCCATGTTTTATGCGAGTCCTTTTGCCGATTCCGGCTGTGCGAGCGCAGCTGATTCGATCGTTGGTTGCAGCGGAGCGTCGGTGTCCGCGAATTGCATTTCGTAGAGACGGCTATAGAGTCCGCCGCGCGCCAGTAATTCTTGATGCGTGCCGCGTTCGCGGATGGTGCCGCCTTCGAGCACGACAATTTTATTTGCGCGGCGAATTGTGGAAAGGCGATGCGCAATCACGAAAACCGTACGGCCAACCATCAAGTTTGCGAGCGCTTTCTGCACTTCCAATTCGGATTCGGAGTCGAGTTCGGATGTGGCTTCGTCGAGAATCAGAATCGGAGAATCTTTTAGAATTGCGCGCGCGATGGCAAGGCGTTGGCGCTGGCCGCCGCTTAGCCGCTGGCCGCGATCGCCGAGCATGGTTTGATATCCCTTCGGCATTTCGGAAATAAAATCATGCGCCCATGCTGCTTGCGCGGCGGCAATTACCTTTTCTTTGGGAAGGCCGGGGCGGCCGTAGCACAGATTGTTCCACACAGTGTCATTGAACAGAATATTTTCCTGCGTGACGATTGCGATTTGTTCGCGCAAAGATTTGAGGGTCACATTTGAGATGTCGTGTCCATCGAATCGAACGGCGCCGGAATCAGGGGATGCGAATCGGGGCAAAAGATTTACGAGCGTGGTCTTGCCGGAGCCGCTGGATCCGACGATGGCAATGACTTCTCCGGCGCGTGCCGTCAGATCAATGTTGCGT
>DATBYL010000066.1:0-5887 GCA_036513735.1 Candidatus Acidiferrales bacterium | reverse complement strand
GGAAGCGCGAGCAAGGCTATCCGGACACAATCGAAGTGGCGATTCACGGTTCCGCATCGCACAGCATCGCCGCCGAAGCCACTGCGCTTCACGGAGTTTCGCCGCGAATTTTGCGCGTCGATGGCATTGAGCTGGAAGCTCCGCTCGCCGGCACAATGTTATTTTCGCGAAATCGCGATGTGCCCGGCGCAATCGGAGAAATCGGAACCGCGCTCGGAAAACGCGGCGTGAATATTTCCACGTTCGCTCTTGGCCGGCGAGATGCCGCTGGCGGTGCGGAAGCAATTGCGTTGGTGCGGCTTGATGGCGAAGTTCCGGAATCAATTTTGGAATTCGTTCGGAAAATATCCGCGGTGATCGAAGCACGTTTAGTTCGTCTACCCGAATAATTAAACGCACTCAAAATAAAAATCCGGCGGAACATCCGGATTCGCACTGGGCAAATCCAAAAGTTCCGCCGGTTCAGGGAGTAAACTTTCTTTGCGTTACTTTCCTTCAACCGCCATGTACAACACGTTCTTGCCGCGATTCACCAGCAACAGTGTTGATCCACCGTTCGCTTGTGACATCGCCTGCTGAAATTCCCGCGCGTTGTGCACTGCGTGACGATTCACTTCCACCACAACGTCGCCTCGCGCCAAGCCAGCTTCAGCCGCAGCGCTATCGGGCGACACTTGCGAGACCACAACTCCCTGCGTCTGAGCAGAAACTCCCAGTTGCTGAGCGATTTGTGGTGTTAGGTTTTCGATTTGGACGCCGGTCATTCCGCCGTCGGCGCCTTTGGAATCATCGCCGTTCGACGCAACCTGGTTCTCGTCTTTCAATTGCGCGAGCGTCACCGGAACTTCCATCACTTTGCTGTTGCGCATTATTTTCAGATGGACGGTCGAGTTCGGAGCCGCGTCCGCAATGTGCAGACGGAATTGGCTGAAATCCGAAATCGCTTCGCCGTTGATTGCGAGGATTACGTCGCCGCGTTGCAATCCGGCTTTGGCCGCGGGCGATCCATCCGTCACTTCCGTGACGAGAGTGCCGTCCGAATTTGCCAGTCCGAATTGTTTCGCAAGGGCAGGAGTCATCTGTTCAATGCCGATTCCCAGATATCCGCGAGTGACTTTTCCATGCTCGATAAGTTGAGTCATCACGCCGCGCGCCATATCAATTGGAATCGCAAAACCGATGCCCTGATTTCCGCCGCTGCTGGAAGCGATCGCGGTATTAATTCCAACCAATTCTCCGCGAGAGTTGATCAGCGCTCCGCCGGAATTGCCGGGATTAATCGCAGCGTCAGTTTGAATAAAGTTTTCGTAACCAGTGGAACCTTCCACGCCAACATTCGTGCGTCCAGTGGCGCTTACGATTCCGAGTGTGACGGTTTCGCCGATGCCCATCGGATCGCCGATTGCCAGAACGTAATCACCAACTTCCAGGTTCTTGGAATTTCCCAGCGTAAGAACCGGCAAATTAGTGGCGTCAATTTTCAACACGGCAACGTCGGATTGCGGATCGGCGCCAACAACTTTGGCTGTGAAATGGCGCTTGTCCGACAAATCAACTGTGATTTGCGTGGCGCCATCAATCACGTGATTGTTGGTGAGGATGTATCCATCCTTATTAACAATCACACCGGAGCCAAGCGCGTGTTCGCGCTGTTGCTGCGGCTGGTTGAATTGTTGTCCGGAATGGGGACCGAAGAACTGACGAAGTTGCGGATCATTCTGGAAAGGATTTTGGTCGTCGTCGCTGACCTTGATCATTTTTGAGGTTGAGATGTTCACGACCGCGGGCAACGCCTGTTTTACAACGGGTGCAAAACCCGCATTCATTGAAACAGGTTCCGAGGGGCGTTCAGGTGCGACGGTGAAAGTTACGTCTGGCGTGGGGCCGACGGAATGGCTGTTAGCGTTCATCGCCCAACCGCCCAAAAATCCTCCGGCCGCCAAAGCAAGCGTTAGCATAAAAATTAGTTTTTTCGATCTACGTGAAACTGGCCCGTTCAACATAACTAAGCCTCCTTAAGTCTCCTTCATTTTGGCGGCCAGGCGTTGGCTCCGGCCGTTACATCTCCAGCAAAATTCCCTCGCCTGCACGGAGTTGTAGACACACGCATAGCCGAGCAGTTTTGGGATATGCCCGTACCTCCAGCGCATTTCCCACCGGGTTAGCGGCAGGTTGCGCGGGGTACGCTCACATCCATATAGATGAGGCGAGTTTTCTCAGAGCTTCAAAATTTGACAAAATAGGTAGTGAAATTGCCTGCCTGAGGATGATTGAAGATAAATAACTTAGCTCGGACTAGTACTCACTCTTATCCCTTAATAACTCCCATCGGCCGCAGACGAGCCACTTTATTCGCCAGCCCTGCGTTGTGGACGACGTTCACGACCGCATCAATATCCTTATATGCTTCGGGAATTTCTTCCAAAATCCCGTCCTTCGTATCGGAACGCAGAATAATTCCCTGCTCTTCTAATTTGCGAGTTTCCGTGCGCAGATCGCGCCCACGTTTTGCGGCGGTTCTAGAAAGCGCCCGGCCGGCACCGTGACAAACCGTCCCGAAAGTTTCTTCCATCGCCAGCTCAGTTCCGACTAACACGTAACTCGCCGTGCCCATCGATCCGGGAATCAAAACTGGCTGTCCGACGGCGCGATATGCGTCCGGAATGTACGGTGAATTTGCAGGGAAAGAGCGCGTAGCTCCTTTGCGATGCACCAGCACCTCTTCTTCGGCGCCACCATTGACGCGATGCCGCTCGCGTTTTGCGATGTTGTGTGCAACATCGTAGACAACGCGCAAATCGCAATCCGCGCCGAATACTTTTGCGAACGAGCCGCGCGCAGCGTGCGTGATTGCCTGTCGATTCGCCCACGCAAAATTTGCGGCCGCCGCCATTGCTGCTAAATATGCTTCACCTTCTTTTGAACGCGCCGGAACGCACGCAAGTTGACGATCGGGCAAGGTAATTCCGTAACGCCGCATCGCTTCGTTCATTGTTTTCAAATAATCTGTGCAGACTTGATGCCCCAATCCACGTGAGCCACAATGAATCAGGACAACCACTTGATCTTCGGCGAGGCCAAACGCCGCAGCGGCATCTTCATTAAGAACGCGCTCGACATATTGAACTTCCAGAAAATGATTTCCGCTGCCAAGAGTTCCAAGCTGAGTCCGCCCGCGTTGCTTGGCGCGATCGGAAACTTTACCCGCGTCGGCGCCATCCATTTGTCCGGATTCTTCGCAAAATTCGATGTCAGCCGCTTCGCCGTATCCGTTCTCAACCATCCACGCGGAACCGGTTTCCAAAACGCGATCCAATTCCTGAAAACTGCAAGGAATCGGCCCCTGCGAACCCGCTCCGGTTGGTACATCGCGAAAAAGTTGATTCACAAGTTCGCGCATACTTTTTTGCGCGGCATCGCGATGAAGATTCGTCGCCAGCAAACGCACGCCGCAATTGATATCAAAGCCCACGCCGCCCGGAGAAATCACGCCGTCGCGCATACTTGTGGCTGCAACTCCGCCGATTGGAAATCCGTAGCCCTGATGAATATCCGGCATGGCCAGCGAACGCCCAACAATTCCGGGCAGACACGCGACATTCATCGCTTGTTCAATGGAAAGATCGCTGAGGATTGCTTCGAGTAAATTCTCGTCGGCGTAAATCAGCGCGTCAGTGCGCATGCCTTCTCGCAAACTTCGCGGCGCAAGCCAGCGGTAACGATCCAGTTTCTGTAATTTATTTTTTTCAATCGCCATGAAAGATCCGCTCCGCGCTTACTGATGCGTTCGGCGTCGATTATAACGTGATGGGTAGCCCAATCGTCGGCGCGTGTGTTAACCTGTGAATCTCGCTGGCGTGCGTATCCTGTCTACACGCATCGCCAAGTCGCCTCCGTCGGGGCGTAGCGCAGCCTGGCTAGCGCGCCTGGTTCGGGACCAGGAGGTCGAAGGTTCAAATCCTTTCGCCCCGACCATTATTTTCAATATCTTATCTAGCGCACCTGGGCTTTCATCCAACTCACTGTAGAAAAAATTGTAAACGCGCGATTCCTGCGGCCTAGCCTTTGCATTGCCCAGAAATCTCGCCGTCAATGAAAGTCAAGAACCGCACCCTTAGAAACCAAAGGGTGCGGCACCCAACTTCAAGTTCTACATCGTCTCTATTCGATGTCTTGCCTCAGTGGTATCATCCGTTTGTGACGAACACGCGAACGAAGAATAGATCGTGAGGGTGGGCCTCCCGCCCGAGGAAAGAATGAGAAGCCGCTTATTAATTGGAATATGCTTGTTCTTGGTCTTTTGTTGTCACTTGGATGCCGCGTATCCCGCGGCCAATCCAATCGGAGAGCAAAGTGTGAGTTCCGCGCTCTTCGAGAGGTTTGAAACTGTTGCCTATACCAAAATCGATTTGTTGGCCACTACTGGGGGATACGGAAAGATTCCCGACCGCGATGCCAGCAGATTGCGGACCCCGTTTGCGCTACTAGTCGGCGGCCTCGATCCACTGGGTCAAAAAGCTTCTGCCGAGATACTTCGATCAGGAGAAGCAGTTTGGGTCGGAGCGAAGAATTTCCGTGCGCCTGAAGGACTCGGTCTAGTGCGCTCGCAGTTTTGCTACGTGATGCTCCTCAAGAAGGACAGTGGGTTTAACATTCATCAGTATCTCGATCAGACTGCAGTCGTAGAGTCGACTGGCGTGGAAGTATGGAAATGGTCGGTAAAGTATGGCGAGTTCGGTGGAAATGGTTCCGAACCTACTCCACTCTTCGCGGCCCAAGTTGCTAATGCATACTTCGTGATCGCAAGTGATCTAAACGAATTACAAAGCGTAATAGAAATTCTCAGTCGCCCGGCACAAGAATTTATTCATTTGAATACGCCGAGTCATTTCGAGTCGGTCAGTCGGCATCCCTTCTGGTGCTATCGGCGCTACCGCCATGATGGAGTTATCAATCAGGTCGCAGGAGGTATGACCGGTATCACGAGAGACGCCGAGGCTCTTTTCTTTTACACCGATGCGGACGACAAACCGGGTGTGCTCGGATTGCTCAGTTCACCACAGGACAAAGACGCTGCCAAGATACTGAACACAAAACCCCTCTCCTTGGGGCTACAGCCTCACGGATCTGGTGCATGGCAGACGACCATTTCCTTTGGGGGAAATGAAGAATCCTTTGACCGAGTTTTCGCAGTGATGGGACTGTTTGGATTTGCGATCTATTTGTAGTTCGGAGATTGTTGTTCATTGTCCCTCGCTATAATTCAAAACGGTTCAGATTTTTATGTTGTCGTTCGCCAGAATATCGAACGCGCGCAAATCGAGTATTTTTGAAGTGTAGATAATTTTGTAGCTGAGAAAGCCTCCAACTTCAACAAAGTTCAACAGACTTCAACAAGCAAGCCGCAAAGACTTCAACAGCAATCACTTAGAATCAACAAGAATCCATAGACTTCAACAAGTGTTGGCGCCTGGTTCGGGACCAGGAGGTCGAAGGTTCAAATCCTTTCGCCCCGACCATTTAATTCGATAATTTATTTAGGTGTTCTGATTTTCATTCCTGAAAACATCAACGGCAAAATCGAAAATCAAAAGCAGAGTCAAAAGCCCCATCCTTTGCGTTCCGCAAAGGATGGGCCACCCCGGCCTGCACACGACGCAGCCCGCGAACTATTCCGCGTTACTCCCTGCCAACTAATCTCAGTGGTATCATCTTCGCGTATGTATCAAAACTGCGGGAAGGGTGAGCCACCCTCTATGAAGGCGTCGGCTCTGTCAAGAGACACCTCGGGTGTGCGAGCTTTGAGGGCTCGGTCTTTGTTGTTCTTTTTAAAAGAATCTTTTCTCTTTCTCGCATGCCGACCAAGGCTCGCTCGTGAATCTCTCGG
>DATBYL010000065.1:0-19949 GCA_036513735.1 Candidatus Acidiferrales bacterium | reverse complement strand
CGAATATATTTGGCCCACATTGCGCGCAGGCGCGGTGTACGAACACAAATATTTGCTCGGCACATCTTTCGCGCGTCCAGTAATTGCCAAGCGTCAGGTTGAAGTTGCGTTGAAGCATGGCGCGGACGCCGTTTGCCACGGATGCACCGGCAAAGGCAACGATCAAGTTCGTTTTGAATTGACGTACAAAGCGCTCGGCCCGAAATTACAAATCATCGCGCCGTGGCGCGAATGGAAAATATTTTCGCGCGAAGACGCAATCGCATACGCCGCCGCGCACAATATTCCCATCGAACAAAGCAAAGCGAACATTTATAGCCGCGACCGCAACATCTGGCATCTTTCGCACGAAGGTGGGGTGCTCGAAGACCCCGCAAACGCGCCCGATGAAGCCATGTGGCAGTGGGTGGTCTCTCCGGAAAAAGCGCCGGACAAACCAGCCGACGTTGAAATTGGGTTCGAGCACGGCAATCCAGTTTCGGTGAACGGAAAAAAGCTGGGCCCGATTGATTTGATCAACACGCTGAACGATATTGCCGCGGCAAATGGCGTTGGCAGAATCGATCTCGTCGAGAATCGACTGGTCGGAATGAAGTCGCGTGGTGCGTATGAAACGCCGGGCGGCACATTATTGATGTTGGCGCACCGCGAACTTGAAACGCTCAGCTTGGATCGCGAAACCACGCACTATCAGCAATTGCTATCGCTGCGCTACGCCGAAATGGTTTATTACGGATTGTGGTTTACTCCGCTGCGCGAATCGCTCGACGCATTTTTTTCAAATTCGCAACAGCGCGTCACGGGAACGGTCGGGATGCGCTTGTACAAAGGCAATGTGAATTTCACCGGACGCAAATCGCCCAATTCGCTTTATCACAAGGATTTGGCCAGCTTCGCGATGACGCGTTACAACCCCAAAGACGCCGAAGGCTTCATTAATCTCTTCGCGTTGCCCGTCACAATTCCGCAAGAGGAATCCGCGAAGTGACCGATTCAAATTCAAGCCCCGGTCGGATGTGGAGCGGCAGATTCGACCGCGGGCCCGATAAACTTTTCGACGAATTCCAGCGATCATTCTCATTTGATCGACGCTTACTGCCCTACGAAATCGCCGTCGATCGCGCGTGGGCGCATGCGATCGAACATGCTGGAATTCTGTCCTCCGCCGAAGTGCAGAAATTATTTGTAGCGCTGGATGAAATTGAAAAGTGCGCGTCAGTCGAACCTGCGTGGCTCGATGCCTCCGCCGCAGCCGGCGCCGAAGACATTCACCATTTCGTGGAAATGGCGCTGATCGAAAAACTTGGCGCGCTAGGCGCGAAACTCCACACCGGCCGCAGCCGCAACGAATTAATCGCCACCGATTTCCGTTTATTTATTAAAGATGCGTCAGCGCAAATGCGCAGCGCACTCACTGCGCTGATCGCCGCATTGGTCGAGCAAGCCGAACACAACATCGGCACAGCGATGCCCGGCATGACGCACATGCAACACGGCCAACCAATTTTATTCGCGCATTTTTTGCTGGCTCATGCGGAAGCATTTGAGCGTGACGCCACGCGATTCGCCATCGCCGCCGAATCCGCAAACGCGTGTCCGATGGGATCGGGCGCGCTCGCTGGATGTGCATTTGCAATCGATCGCACCTCATTGGCGCACGAATTAGGTTTCGCGCGCGCAACTACAAATAGCCTTGATGCCGTGAGCGATCGCGATTTCGCGCTGGAATATTTATTCGCAATTGCCGCGCTCGGCATACATCTCTCTCGCCTCGCCGAAGATTTTGTTTTATTCGCATCGCAGGAATTTGGATTTATAGCGCTCCCGGATGAATATGCGACGGGAAGCAGTCTGATGCCGCAAAAGAAAAATCCAGACGCGTGGGAATTAAGGCGCGGAAAAACGGGACGGCTCGTTGGCGCACTCGTCTCGCTGCTTGTGACAATGAAAGGCCTACCAACAAGTTATCAGCGCGATTTGCAGGAAGACAAAGAACCCGTGTTCGCCGCGCACGATCAGGCGCTTGCGCTCGTGCAAGTAGCGGCCGGAAATATCGCCGCAACGAAAATAAATATCGAGCGCATGCGCGAACTCGCAAGCGATCCTTCGCTGCTCGCAACAGACGCTGCGGATTATCTCGTTCGCAAAGGCGTTCCATTCCGCACGGCACATGAAGTTGTCGGCAAAGTTTTGCGCGATGCGGAAAAGCGCGGCGAATCGTGGACGAAAACTCCACTGACGCGCCTGCGAGAATTCGCGCCGGAATTTGGAGCCGACTTTCACGAGGCGCTGAGTGTTGAAGCCTCACTCAAAGCGCATTCAGTGGCAGGTGGCACAGCACCCGAATCCGTGCGCACGGCAATTTCCGACTGGCGTGAGAAATTAGCGGCGCTGGCGAACGAAGAAACAAAGCACAACGAATCTCGAAAAGAACAGAAGGCAGGAAAATGAGCGCAAAGCACATCGCGCATGAATCCGCGACCGAAGCAAAGAAAATGAGCACCGCCGAGCAAACGCGAGCAAGTGCGCCCGCGCCAACTCCAATGAATGTGCCGGATTCGATTCCCGCACGCGCATTGCCGCGCGGATTTAAATACGCAACCGCGGCATGCGGATTGCGCCGCAAGAACCGCCTCGACTTGGGAATGATCGTCGCCGATGGACCATGCACCGCCGCCGGAATTTTCACGTCGAATCTGGTGAAAGCCGCGCCAGTTCTGCTGTGTCAAAAACACTTAGCATCAGCGGCATCGAAAATCCGCGCGATCATTGTGAATTCCGGAAATGCAAACTGCGCAAACGGGCCAACCGGAATGCGCGCGTCAAAAGCAACGGCGCAAAAAGCGGCGCAAGTGATTGGCTGCCGCGCGGAACAAGTGCTCGTCTGTTCGACCGGAGTGATTGGCGTCACGCTGCCCGTCGAGAAAATTCTAGCAGCGCTGCCCGATTTGCAACGCACCGCCGCCGAAGCGCCGGGCAACTACGATAGTTTCACGCAAGCCATCATGACGACAGACACTCGCCCGAAATGGGCGGCGGCAAGTTGCCGCATCCGCGGAAAAACTGTTCGCCTGCTGGGCTGCGCAAAAGGCGCCGGCATGATTCATCCCAACATGGCGACAATGCTCGCGTTCATCGTGACGGATGCAGCAGCGCCCGCAACAGTTTTGCACACCGCACTAAAAGACGTAGCGCAGCAAACGTTCAACGCGATCACAGTGGACGGCGACACTTCTACAAATGACACAGCGTTGTTGCTAGCGAGCGGAGCTTCGCGTTCGTGGGGCGCGCCAACAATTTCCGCCAGCGGGCGTGATTACAACGCATTCGTCGTCGCGCTTGAAAAGGTTTGCAGAAAGCTTGCGCTCGCAATTGTTTCTGATGGCGAAGGCGCTTCGCGCGTTGTGGAAATCGAAATTCTTGGCGCGCCAAATGACGCAGCGGCCGCAAAAGTTGCGAACACAATCGCAACGTCGCCACTCGTAAAAACCGCGCTCGCAGGCGGTGACCCCAACTGGGGAAGAATTTTGGCCGCAGCGGGACGCGCCGGCGTGAAATTTATTCCAGAGCGCGCCGCAATTCGCATGGCAGGAATTCGCGTCTATGACGGTGGCCGCGCTTTGCCTTTTGACGAAGGCGCGGCGCACGAAAAATTAATGGCGTCAGCCGTGCCGATTGAAATGAATTTGCGCGCAGGCCGAGGACGCGCCCGCGTGTGGACATGCGATTTCACTGCGGAATACGTGCACATCAACGCCAGCTATCGTACGTAACGCAAAACTTCGCCGCGAAAATTATTCCCATTTCCAATCGGAATATTGCTCGCGCAATCTGCTTTTCAAAAATTTGCCGACAGAAGTTCGCGGAATCGCATCCGAAAAAACAAACGCGTCCGGCAATTGCCATTTAGCAAAACGCGCGGCCAGAAATTCGCGCAACTCCTCAGAAGTAGCAGACGCGCCTTGTTTCAGCACAACAACAGCCAGCGGACGCTCCGACCATTTCGGATGCGCCACTCCAATCACCGCCGCTTCTTTCACCGCCGGATGACCCATAACCGCATTTTCCAAATCCACGGAACTAATCCATTCGCCCCCGGACTTAATTAAATCTTTGCTGCGATCCACCAGTTTTATATATCCGTCATCATCCATCGTGGCGACATCACCCGTGCGAAACCATCCATCCGCCGTCCAACGATTCTGCTCTTCCGGCGCATTGTAATATTCGGACGCCACCCACGGTCCGCGCACTTCCAAATCGCCCGCGGTTTCTGCGTCGCGCGGAACTTCTTTTCCGTCGCGCGTCACACGCATCTCCACAAACGGCGCCGAAGATCCCTGCCGCGAACGCACTTTGTATTGTTTTTCTTCCGACCATCCGTCCATATGCGCGCGCACGCCGCAAGTTGTCGCCAACGGAGAAGTCTCCGTCATGCCCCACAAATGCGTGATGTGAATTCCATGTTTATCCAGCGCGCGAATTAATCCTTCCGGCGGCGCAGCGCCTCCACACATCGCGCTGATTTCGCGCGGCAATTTCCACTTGTCAGGATTGCGCTCGATTTCATCCAGCACGCCGATCCACACCGTCGGCACGCCGCACGCGATGCTCACTTTTTCGGAAATCATAAGTTGCAGTAAACTTTCCGCGTCAACGTACGGCCCCGGCAGCACAATTTTCGCACCGGTCAGCACACTCGAGAACGGAATTCCCCAGCCATTCGCATGAAACATCGGCGCAATCAGCAAAACAGTTTCATGATGTCCAATTCCGAAAGTTTCTTTCATCGCCTCCGCAAATGAATGCAACACGATTGACCGGTGCGAATACACCACGCCCTTCGGCCGTCCCGTTGTTCCCGATGTAAAACACATCGCCGCCGCATCATTTTCGTCAATCGCCGGATACGCAAACTCTCCCGTCGCCGTCGCGAGCAAATCTTCGTATTTTTCGCAGCCCGCGGGAAGAGGACCTTCACAATGTCCATAAGGGACCACAAATATCCGCTCGAAATTTACGTCGCCACGAAAAGTTTCCAGCGTCGGCAGCAGCACATCATCCACAATTAAAAATCGATCGTCCGCATGATTCACAATAAACGCCAGCTCCGTCGGATGCAGCCGCAAATTCAGTGTGTGCAGCACTCCTCCCGCCACCGGCACGCCCAGGTACGCCTCCATATGCGTGTCGTGATTCCACATCAACGTCGCCACGCGATCGCCTTTGCGTAATCCCGCTCTCGTCAACACCTCCGCCAGCGCGCGCGCTCGCCGATAAAGTTTCCCCATCGTGTAGCGCTCAACCGTTTTATCCGGACATCGCCACACAACTTCCACTCGCCCAAATTCATTCCGCGCGCGCTCCAGCAGAGTCGGAATCGTCAGCGGAAAATCCATCATCAATCCGCGCATCAATTTCCTCGCGGCGCAGCCGCTGTCGACCGAAACATTTCAATTTTCTCCACTTTATTTTCCGCAAATTGAAATTTTTCCAGCACCGCGCTTTCCACTCCACGACGCACCATATCTTTCACATCCAGTTGCGCCTCCGCCTGATCCAAATCCTCAGGTGACGCAAATAGCGCCGGCGATTTCGGCATGAACATCGGACAGCAATCGTGGAACGGCTCCGCGGAAATATCGTGCGTCCCAATAATTCTCGCCAGCGCGATAATGTCCTGCTTGTCGTCACCAACCAGCGGACGATGCAGCGCCAATTTCGCCGCCGCGCCAACCGCATTCATGTTTTGCAATGTTTGTGAAGCAACTTGCCCCAGACTATCTCCCGTAATAATCCCATTCGCCTTATCGCGATACGCCAACTGTTCCGCAATCCGCAGCATCAATCGCCGATAAAGCAATATCCGGAATTTTGCCGGAGCCTTGTCCACAATTTCCCGTTGCAGCGGCTCGAACGGCACCAAAAATAATTTCGCCGTGAATTGATACGGCACCAACTGCCTCACCAATTCTCTCGCCACGTGCATCGACGATTCGCCCGGATCCGCTCCGCCTCCCCAGAAATGTACGAACGAAACGTGCGCGCCGCGTCGCATCATTTTGTAAGCGGCCACCGCGGAATCGAATCCGCCGGAAAGCAAACACATCATCCGCCCCGCCGTGTTCGCCGGCATTCCGCCAACGCCCGGAATTTTCCGCGCATACACCAGCGCCGACCGCTTCATAATTTCGATGTGACAAGTCACATCCGGCGAATTCAGATTCACCCGCGGATTTCGTCCCGCCGCCAAAAGTTTGTCGTGAATATTTCCGCCCACGGCAATTTCCAAATCCATGCTCCGCAAAGGAAAACTTTTGTCGCTCCTCTTAGCCCGCACCGCGAACGTGCCAAACTTCAGCGGCTCCATCTCTTCCCAAGCCGCCGCGGAAATCGCCCGTAAGGGCGATCCCGATACTTCGGGACGCTCAACTCCGTTCGCTACGGGCGATCCCGATACTTCGGGACGCAAAATCTCCCGCGCCACCGCAAAATACGCCACTCCAAAAACACGTTCCAGACGCGCAATCACCGGCTCCACGCGCGCGCCTTCTTCCAACTCGATCACCACGCGATCGCCGGGACACTGCAGCTTGGCCAGCCCCAATCCTTCCAGCGATTGCCGCACAGCCGTGATCAGCCGCCCGACAAAAAAACGCCGGTTCCCGCCCTTCAGCCACAGCTCATGGTAATGCACCACAATGTGCTGCTTCGCCACTCTTCACGAATCCTTTCCGGAACGCTGAGTATAGCATCGCCTCAAGTCGTTTCCGGACGTGGTGGCGCCCCCGTCCCGATCTTTTCATTCGGAGACCTGTCCCGATCTTTTCATTCGGGATGCTCGCTGCGCCCTCATCCGATCCTTTGAATTTGGGTTTGCCTTTGATCGTCATTCCGAACGCAGAGAGGAATCTCTCCGGTGTCCTACGTTTGACTTTCCCTGCGTCACTGCTTCCCGTTTTTCCCCGCCTCTCTGCCTCCTCGCCTCCTCTTTCTCCCCACTCGCCACCAGCCACTAACCACCGACTTCCATACCCATGCTTGCCCTGACGCAGGAAGGGTCCTCTAAATCCTCCCGTTATCGTAGGGGCCACCTTCAGGTCGCCCTCCTTCATCGTACGTCTTCACCGGCGACGGACGGAGCCAGGTACCCATGCTTGCCCTGACGCAGGAAGAGTCCTCTAAATCCTTCCAAACTGGGTCTGGTGCTTCACATGCACTGATAAGATGTATGGACAATTCACAAGAAGACCTCACCAAAGACCATTGCTCTGTCGCAAGTTCCGTAAATCAGTTATATTACGAGTCAAATCAAATGCCGAGCGAACGTAAAACCAGACTCACTTCTATTCGAGATAACACTGTTGCTTTTCCCGTTTTGAAATTCATTGATCTCTTTGCGGGAATTGGAGGCATTCGGCTCGCACTTGAAAAGAACGGCGCTGAATGTGTGTTCTCTTCCGAATGGAACAAGTTCGCATGCCAAACATACGAGAAGAACTTCGGAGAGGCACCGGCAGGCGACATCAGAGAGATCTCGTCAAAACAAGTTCCCGATCATGATCTATTAACGGCTGGATTCCCGTGTCAGCCCTTCTCAATATCCGGTGTCTCGAAGAAAGGAAGCCTCGGTAAACCTCATGGATTTGACGATCCGACACAAGGCACTCTGTTTTTCGAGGTAAAACGAATCATTCGAGACAAGCGTCCGAGGGCGTTCCTCCTAGAAAACGTAAAGAACCTCCTCCACCACGACAGCGGACAAACTTTTGATGTGATTTTACGCGCGCTCGAAGATGAACTGGATTATGACGTTCATTTTGCAGTGATTGATGCCAAGGGTTTGGTCCCGCAGCATCGGGAGCGGATATATATTGTGGGTTTTCGAGAGCCACGCGCTTTTGAATTTCCAGTAATCTCCGACTCAAAACCACAACTCAAAAATATTCTTGATCCAAAACCACCCGAAAAATATGGATTAACTCCCCATCTGTGGAGTTATCTTCGTGCGTATGCAGAGAAACACAAGAAGCTCGGGCATGGATTTGGCTTCGGCCTTGCTGACTTGGACGGAACTACCCGGACGCTTAGCGCGCGCTATTACAAGGACGGCTCAGAGATTCTGATACCAAGAGGAAAAGGCAGGACTCCGCGGAGGCTCACCCCAAGAGAGTGTGCTCGTCTGATGGGATTCCCTGAGAGTTTTGAAATTCCAGTGTCTGACACGCAAGCTTACAAACAGTTCGGTAATTCTGTTGTAGTTCCTGTAGTGTCCTTAATTACAAAGAGAATTATTGAATGCCTGCACCAAAAGCCAATATCAAGAGCAAAGCAGTTGTCGCTGATCGCGACAGCATAGTTTTCTTCAGGAAAACATTGCGCAGATGGGCTAGTAGAAATTTCGTTTCATTTCCGTGGCGACGTTCGAGAAACAGATTCCACGGGCTCGTCGCTGAAGTAATGCTTCAAAGAACTCGCGCGGACCAAGTAGTTCCAGTTTTCGAGGAGTTTGTACGTCGCTATCCGACACCCCGACACGCGCTCATGGCACCCGCTCACTCGTTCACCAATCTTCTAAGACCCTTGGGACTCCGGTGGAGAGCAAAAGCACTACGCAATCTTTCCCGCACCCTCTCGAAGCGAAGTGCCGGCGTACCCTCGACGCTTGACGAGCTCAAGCGATTGCCTGGTGTCGGAGACTATGCAGCCGCCGCGTTCAACACCTTTCATCTCGAATCGCCAACCACCATCATCGACTCCAATATCGTCCGGCTGTATGGTCGATTTTTTGAGTTTGAGACCGGACCTGAGACTCGGCGAAACAAGGCGTTCCGCGTCTTAGCGGATAAAGTTCAGCCATTTAAGAACGGACGATTATTCGCTTACGGACTTCTAGATTTTACGCGGTCAGTGTGCACGCCGAGGCCGCACTGTGCTATATGTCCACTTCGTAATAAGTGCTCTTATAATCTTGAGACACAAACTGAGCACACTCAACGTGGAAGGAAATAATGCCACCGACAGATGCAGAAGTTTTAGACCTGCTCCGCGATTACTTTCGCGAGCGGATTCCTCGAGGTATGCAGATTGCCGACGCGGCTGTTGCGAGAGCGCTGCATGGGCACGATCCAGAATGGATCAAACTCAATTTTAGTGAGCTAGTCGAAGCTGTTCAAATCGATGCCTACAAAGAGTATTTGGCAGCCGAGGCGACAACAGGCCGAGAGACGCTCGCAAGTGTATTTCTTCCGCTCGCGGGAAAAAATCCAACTGCACGAGAATTGATGGATACAATTGGCCGTCATTTTTTCGCCTTGGACCGCTTCTTTCTGGGCCTTACCCAGGGGCGTAGACCTCGCGCAGGCAAAGCATTCGAGTTGCTAATTAAAGAACTCTTCGTCCGTCTCCAATATCCGTTCACTCCACAAGCGATTATCAACGGCCAGCCCGATTTCGTTCTGCCTTCCATCGAACATTTTCGACGACACGCTGCCGACTGCATTATTTTCACCGTTAAACGAACGCTGCGCGAGCGTTGGCGGCAGATTGTGACGGAAGGGACCCGAGGTCTTGGATTTTATTTAGGTACGATTGATGAAGCCGTTGCCGTACGAGATCTTCAAGAGATGCTGAACGCGAGAATCTATCTCGTCGTTCCGACCCGAATTAAAACGATCCGGGAAGACTATGAGCAAGCACCGAACGTAATCACATTCGAGAACTTCTTTCAATACCATCTCGATCCCGCGATGACCCGGTGGCGTGGTGCCGGCGTCATTTAGACTGACGTGAGAGTGCACAAAAATTTTGGACCATACCATGATTCTTGACGCAAAACCTCTTCGCGAACTGGCAGAAACTGACCTCCAAGAAATAGTCCACGCAGGATTGGCCGAACATACACACTTGGAGTACAAGAGCGCGCTCTACGAAATTGGCGAGCGTGGCAACAAGGAACTACTCCTAGACATATGCATGTTCGCGAATACTCAAGGGGGTCTCTTACTATTAGGAATCACTGAGGCGCGAGACGCCGACGGCCACGCAACTGGAATTCCAGATATTACAGTTCCTCTCGGCCTTGAAATTCAGAATCCGGAGGACACTCTATTGGCGTACGGGGCACGAATCACGGCGTGCATCGAAGAAACGCTGCGAGTGGAATCGCATGCCATCCCCGTTGCAGGTGGGCGCTACGTCTTAGCCTTTCGGGTTGGTCAGTCGCCAAGTCGCCCACACCGTGTTCGCTATCAAGGACACATCTACTTTCCCTGCCGAAGGGAGCGTCAGCGCGGAGAATTGGGAGTTACGGAGATAAAAGAAATGGTTATACAGGTTGCAAGCCAACTTGAGAAAGCAACAATCGCACTGCGGGATGGTACGCTCCCCGCGTTTCCGAGCCCGGAAAACCTTGCTGTTCTCGTGATTGGCCTGGTGCCCGTTTATTTTAGGGAATTTGGCGTCGACATCGCAAAGCAGGACGTTCGAGACGGCTTTGCAAGATTCTATGTCCGAGGGTTGGACGAAGACGTCTTGCAGCCCAAGTATGCGTTCGATGGACTCATTCGCGAGAATCGGCGGGACAAGGCTCTGCTGCGTCGAAATGGCCTCATTTCTACAAAATCAGGAATCGGCCGTCAAATTAATTTGCTAGAAGGGGGACGCCTCTTAGGGCTTCACTTAAACGCTGTTGACGTTTTGCTTCGGAACTTCATTTCGCGCGCAAAGACCTTTTACACGGCGGTCGAAATTGCAGGCCCTTTTCTCCTCCGTGTAATTTTCGGAACGCCAAACACAACCCATTCCCTCGACAGAGATAACCTTCCTGAAGACAGCCGAGTTACGCAAGAGCAGTACGATCTCGGAACAATTCAGATCTCCGACTTTGACGTACCACTGGACCAGTCAATCAAGCCCTTCTGTGATCATGCGCACCAAATGTTTGGAAAAGCCAAATCGCCATGCTTCGGCGAGAACAATCTCTGGCTCGGCCCGGCTTAAGCACGGTGACCCGTGATCGCGGTCACGCTCCGAATAGAAAACTGCCCCTATCCCAGAATTGGGAGAGTTCCGAATCCGGCGATAGACGACTTTCCGCCATACATTTCATCCAACTCATAGCGCGTAACTAGCCTGTTAGTCGCGCCGGAGCGAATATAGAATCCTTTGTCCCGTAGCTGGTACGGCTTACTTTTACCCTCAGGTACGATAACCACGAATATTAGTTTGCTTGAAATCGTTGTCTCGCTCACTACGAAATCAATAGATGGATGGCAGTTGTCTCGGAGTATTTGCGTGAGGGTATCTTTTACGCGTGAGTCCGGACACCCTACAATTTGCCCATCGTTCTCGACGCCAAGAACAATTCTGCCACCCTTTCGGTTCGCAAAAGCGACGGCGGTCCTAGCGATTGCTTCCTGTTGTTTAGGAATCTGGCTCTTAAATTCTAGCGTGTCAGACTCTCCCCCCTTCAAAATGTTTTCCACATCCTGCTCGACCGCCTCAACGCTTAAGTCTCCGGGTAGGTACGGGCTACCCGAGTCGAAGATTCTTTCATCAATGATATCGTGGCCGGACTTTGAAAATAGTACGACTACCAGATGGCGCGGGAAACCACTTGTTGCAGCAAACGCGTTGCCTAGAGTATCGAATTCTAGATTCGCGATCGTGCGATTTCCGTAGTCGTCCTCCGAGTAAAGTTTTGCAGACATGTCAGTGGGATCCGCCCCTGCCATGCAGACCGCGTGAACTTCTACTCCGTCGTTACGCAATCTGATCCCCGCGATTTTTCCTCGATAATCTGGTGCCAGTGCGCAGAGCACGCCTGTGTAAGAACGAACATCTCCTAAGCGAGTGTCCAAGAGATCCTCAATCGCCGAATGCCCCGACGGATACAGCGGAAGTTCCGGCGCCCAAATTGTTCCACCGGGTGGCTCAGCGACACACTGATTTGTGATACTAAACCGGTACTCCAGCGAGGGAAACAGCACGGGATAATTTCTCGAATCGCTCCGCAAGAATCGGCGCGAGGAACCCGGATATAGATACGCTTCGATTTCTACGGCCCGCTGCCCAGGCAAAGACATTTGCTGCTTGGCGGCAATCTCGGTGAGGACATCTTTTGCCCCAGACAATGACAACAGCCCTCGATTGATGGTGAAGTCTCCATAGTCGACATTCACGGCAACGCTTCGTTCTTCCGCCGTGCTTAATGGCAAAAAATATGTAAAGACGTTATGCCAAGTTCCTTCATGACGGCGCCGAAGCGCTGACGAGTACATGATTTCGCGACATAAATTTGCTCTAACATCCCATCGGTCGAAGAGCTCTTTAAGTACAATCTTAGTAGTTTCGATTTGCGATTCGACGGCCATCAAACGAGCCTCCGTTGCAGTCAACCGTCCCATTATGACTCTGCCTTGAAATTCCTTGCCACACTTTTCGACTCTCCGGGGACTCTCCTAGGACGGGACGTCTTCCGGACAATCTGCGCACAAATACCTTTGTCCGATCCCGAACCCTCAGGACGGGACGCAACGCCGCATTCCTCTTTCATGTCCTTTGTTTCCTTGCCTTTAGCAATCACCCACCCGCACTTCCCACAACCCATTTTCAAAAAAACGCGTACCCCCACCCCACCCTATTTTGCGATGTATATGCAAATAAACCACTTACAGCGATCTGTGGGTGATCGTTATGCAAACAAAGGACTTAGTGCATTCCTATCTGTGCGCGATTCCCTAAACTGGTAATCTGGGAATAACCCATTTTCGCAAAAACTCGTACCCCCCACCCCCCCTATTTTAGGAAGTGTGTGCTAATAAAGGACTTACATCACCCCCAACTCGTAAGTGTTTGCAAATAAGCGACTTAGCGGAATCTTTCGATCGTGTAGAGCCACCCTTGAGGGTGGCATCCTGGGGTTTGATCATTTACGGTCGTCGTACAATTCTTGGGTCTCTCGTTTTTCCCCGCTGTTTATCAGCGTTCTCTGCGTCTCTGCGTTAAAAGCTCTGCTTTTTCTCTATTTTCCACGCCCCAAAAACTGCATTATAATGCACTTTTCATCAAAATCCGTCCCAAACATGCATTATAATGCATGTTTCGCGCACATAGCGTGCGCGGCCGACGGGGTGCGAGTTTTCGTCTTTGCCGACAGGGTGCGTTCCGCTGCAGCCCTGCGGCGACTTAAAGACATCGCGGCTCTGCGGCACTCAAATTTGCCCCACCCACTCCCAAACACTCCCAACTCCCGTCCCTCAACTCAAACTATCTTCCCCCAGTAACATTTGCGAAATATCCCACGAGGATATTGTGGACGGCAATCCGCTTCTCACATATATACGTACTCAGAAAAGAAGTGCCCGTGGTTTTGCGACTGGTTGGTAGCCGTGAAATTCAGCCGGTGAACCTATTTTCGCCGGACAGCATCAGATTGATGTAAGCAGTCCCGGTTCGAGGCCGGAACGAAATTATGTGGGGCAAGAAAGATTGGCAGCAGTTTTTTGAAATTTCCACCAAGCGTCCGTGGAATCGCCGTCGTCCGCCGCGGCCAGTTTATTCGGCGGAGGCCAATCGAATCACGCCCGCTGTGGGATTCAGTCTTTCAGAACTGGATGACGCCGGAATTAATATTGACCAGGCCGAAACTTTTGGCCTGCCGGTAGACGCTGCTCGCATCGGCGCATACGGACCGAACGTTTCCGCGCTGCGCGAATTTGCGCGCTCGGCGCGGCGTCCCGCTTAAGTTCGCAGTTCGGTTTCCCGCAGGATTTCATTGTTTCAGTAATTTTTGATTAGTACCCCAGTACCCTTTGACTGGCGAACGCTTTGGAGTACACTGCTTTTTCTTCGCCCTGCGGAGAGATAGCAAGAGATATATGCAAACTTACGAGACAAAACCGAACGGAACGTCGAACGGAGTTTCAAATTGCGCCGGCGATGTGACCGGCGCGCAAAATCAAGATCCATCGCGCGATTTTGAACATCCGCAACGCGAAGCCGCGTTTTTCTACGGATTATTTTTGCGCGGTCACGATGCGAATAAATTACGCATGGATATTGCGATTCCGATGGCGGTTTTAATCAAGTGGCAGAAAGAAGTTGATCGCGAGCCGTTGCTGCGCGATGTTTTAACGCGCGTGGTTGAATATCGCAGACATGTACTGGCAATTTTCGATACGTTGGTTGACGCTGAAGCCGGGCTTCAGCGAGTGCAGTAAATTCCCGGACGAAATTCCCACACTATTAAGTGAAATAAAGCCTAGAAAAAGAAAACGCCGATCAGGCGATCGGCGTTCCTGGAATTGTCTTGTGTCCGCTTTATTTTGTGTCCGGATTTATTTTGAAATCACGCCGCACGCGATGCGATCGCCGGAGTTGCCCGAAGGATCGGTCTTCATGTCGTCGGCTTTCGCGTGAATTACCAGAGCTGTTCCGCCGTTTGTGAAAATGGAATGCGGATCCGTGCCCATCGTCAACATGGAGGCGGTGAGAGTTGTTTTCGCGGTGCCGTCAGATGCAACCGTGAAATTTTGCAAGTCGCCTGCGTGAGGGCCTTGTGGATTTTGCATGCCGTGCTGCTTTCCATCGGGATTAAAATGCGGGCCGGCGGTTTTGAAATCAGGACCATCGCACAGCGCAACTTGGTGGACATGAATGCCGTGTTCGCCGGGAGGAAGATTCATCAGGTTGAGCTGGATTCTTACGCCGTTCGCGCCGGAAGAAAGCACGGCGGAGCCGACATTCCCTCCTTGAGCGTCTTTCAGATTTACGATGACGGGTTTTGTTTGGGCGATGCTGACTCCGCCAATCAAAATCGCGCCACCAATTAGAACGGTGAGAGCCAACAAGTAGATAATTTTCTTCATGAGTTTACTCCTAGTATGGCAAAGTTTTCAAAACTCGCAGACGCGCTTCCATGCGCTACAGAAACATTGAAGCTCTTTTCCGGCGTAGATGTCAAATCCGCGAAACCCGCTGCGCGGTGGCGCGTTGACACCCCAGAGTGGCTCCGATAAACTGACCAAGCTTTAATTGGCCGGATGTTTTTTTCTTCACTCCACTGCTCCCTGGTAGCTCAATGGTAGAGCATTCGGCTGTTAACCGAAGGGTTGGAAGTTCGAATCTTCCCCAGGGAGCCAAATTTCCTCTTTAGTTTGTTTCGCTTACGCGCTAGTTGGCACTAACTCACTTTGGGTGCAAATGGACGGTTTTGGGTGCAACTTCGAGCTCTCTGTTGGAAGCTCAAAACCCAATCCAACTTGCTCCGCAACTTTTTTGCGAAACGCTACGTCTTCATTCAATTTGCTGTAGCGATCCGTGACGCTCCCATTTGCGTGGCCTAGCCAGAAGCGAATCAAGTCTTCTGGCGCGTGCTGCTTCCTGAGCCAAGTCGTGCGGAACCGTCTAAACGCATGAGCACCCGATTTTGGTTGGTGCAGTGTTTTGAGAAGCGGATGCAGGGCGAACCTCAAGATCCTCGATTGGAACAACGGGCGACAATTCTTCGAGCGAAATAATAAACCCGTAGTACGGTCACCAACGAATTTCTTGAGAATCGGAGTTATAGAAGTAGGCAGATCAACATCCCGAATTCCATTTTCAGTTTTCAGGAATGATTGAATCTGTCCGTTCCAAACTTTCTGCCGAACATGCAGAGTCGAAAAATCGCTGGAGATGTGTTTATCAATTTCTAGGCCCAGCGCTTCTCCGATTCGCATTCCGGTGGATCCGAGAAGGATGAAAAGCATCTGTTCTCTTCCTTCGGACCCGCCTGCAATCCCTTTCATCACTGCGGCAGTGAAAGTTGGCTGCCTTTGGTTTTTGACTTCGGGCAGGTCGATGAATTCGTGGTTCCACGTTCTTGGATGAACACGGTCTCCATCCTCATTGACGGCAGATGCCACGACCATCTTTACAACCTGAACTACGTTGTTGACCATCTTTGGCGACAATCCTGCTAACGCCATCTTGGTCACAAGATCTCGCGCAGCGAGATTGTTTACCGACGACACAGGCAAGTCACCGAGTGTCGGGTTGAGCCAGTTTTTCAAATAGCTCCCGAATCCTGCGGCAGTTGCCGGTTTGATCGGTTTTCGCTTACGAGTTTTCACGTGTTTCAGCCACCATTCAGCTTGCTGACGAAACGTTTTGCCGTGATTGAACGCTTCAACTTGCTCGAAGTGTTCCGGGCAATCGGCTCCGCTTGCGGTGATGATTTCTCTTCTCTTCCGGAGACGTTCGAGTTTCGGCAATGCATCAGGACCAGAGATAGGGCAGATCGGTTTGCTTAAATAGGCCCGCTTCTCTTGTCCCAGGACATCAATCCGAAACCGTACGTGATACCAACCACCTTTTTTTTCTTCGTACCCAACTTGACCAGAACGACGAGCCATGGACTTTCTCCTTGGCCGTAGTTCCGGTGTCGCTGGTCCAAACGGTAGCACATTGCGCAGGGATGGAGCACGCGGAGTCGAGACGAGACATTCTTCGTCCAGCTTTTTTCGCGGAAGGGACTCCAGACGTATTGGAGTTCCTCTATTAGGTTTTGGTTCCGTTCTCATGGCTCGATTGGTCGCCTACATAAGCAGAATGAAAACTGTATCGATCGGCGTCTGCGTCAAAGCTGTCTATTTCGAGGACTTCGGAAATGAAGCGACGGCCGGCGCGTCGTTCGATCTGTATGACGACGTTGAGAGAATCTGCGATGTTGGTCTTGATGGCGCGGTACGGCAATTCGATGCCGCTCTGAAGGACGCAACTTGTAAATCGGGAGAGGCCTTGTTTCGCGGAGCTAGCGTGGATGGTGGATAGTGTTCCAGAGTGGCCTGTATTGAGAAGTTGGAGCAAATCAAACGCTTCGCTTCCGCGAATCTCTCCGAGGATTATCCGGTCAGGGCGATGACGAAGAGATGCCTTCAACAAATCACGAATCGTGACCGCTGGTAAGCCGCTCTGAGCTTGTCGTGCCTCTAGTCGGACTACGTTCGGCTGGCAAAGCTGGATTTCCGCTGTGTCCTCGATAAGTAGGACTCGCTCATTGTCGCCGATGAATTTTCCGAGAATATTGAGGAGCGTTGTTTTTCCAGAGCCGGTTCCGCCGCAAATGAGAATGTTTTTTCGGGCGCGGACATACTCTTCAAGATGTTTCGCTAGTTTCTCATTTAGAGTGCTCGTGCGAATCAGGTCTTCGATATTGAAGCGTCGAGCGGTGAATTTCCGGATTGTAAGTGTGACTCCGCCAAGACTGCACGGTGGAATAACGGCGGCAACGCGGCTGCCGTCTGGCAGACGTGAGTCAAGAATGGGTCTCTCCTGCGAGATGTCGCTACCAAGACGGCGAGCAATGTTCTTGACCGCGACCATTAGCGATTGCTCTGTGAGATTGATATTGGGAATTTCCTCCAAAATGCCTGCTTTCTCGATGAAGACACGGCCCGCGCCGTTCACCATTATCTCGCTGACGGAATCGTCGAGAATGAATGGCTCAAGCGGCCGGAGAAACGGGAGGATGGTTTCAAATCCAAGCATCAGAGTTCTCCGTCCGCGACTTGTCGGAAGTAGGATTTGTTGGGATCGTTGTAATAGGGCTTGAGGTAGCAGAGCGTTGGCGGCATCGGATTGAATCCGTCATACGCGATAGTGATGGACTCGGCGTTCTTCAGTTCTGTGAATGTCTTTGTGTCGAATCGGAAGTCGATCTGACTGTGGTAGCTCTTTGACGCGCTGATGTTGGTTTTATCTGAAAGTGGTTTTCCGGTGAGCCAACTGACTCGCGCATCGTGCCCGCTTTCAGAAATGTTGTAACTGACTTTTAATTGGTCTTCACGTCCACACAAATCCGCGGCTGCACGAGCGGAGAATTCATCCGAGAGCGAGAGAAATATCTTGGTACGAAATGTCTGGAGTAACGTTCGCCAAGATTCACCCGGCAACGCAGACTTGAGCGAACTGATGCTCTGAGTGGCGACGATTGGAATGCACTTCGGTTGGCGAGAAAGGCTGAAGAACTTCTCGTCGCCCGTTGGTTCATTCTCGCCCACAGTCGCAAAGTGGTGGTATTCGTCGCATAGAAAGAAAACTTGCCGGAAGTATGTTTCGGGGTGCGCCTCCATCTGCGGAACACGATTCAACACGGCGCGCTCGAAGTCGAGTTTCATCATGACGCCGAGGGCACGCGCTAGGCCGGGGTTCATCCCTACAGGAAAGTTCAAAGCGCAGACTGCGCCATTCTCAATGAGCCAATTAAAAGAAGGCAGAGGCTTGCGGAAATCGCGGCCAGGTTTGCTGACTCGTTTATAGCTTTCTTTCGGCGGACAAAAAGTACGCTTCACATCCGGATTGTCGTCGAAGAGTGAAAGGAATACGGAGACGCCTTCGACGATAGACGTACGGAGCTTGGGCTCAATTCTGCGCCAGTCATTGTCAAACCAGCGCCTCACAGCTTCGAGTTGTTCAATCTTGCGAATCTCTTCGTTGCTTTTGTTTAAAAATCGATCATCGGGACATTCTATTCCGAGATCGCTGAGTGTACGGCGGAGTTCTTCTGTTTCAGGTGCTCGGTGGACTTCGTGCTCATTGTCGAAAACAAAGCCGAAGTCTTTGAGTTGCTCGACGTGTTGTACATATATCTCGGACTTAATAGAAACGCCTTGCATGAGCCGTCTCTCTGCTTCCTGAAGTTTCTTTTCGACAAGGTCTGGCGAGATGGCGCACTCGTAGACATCGAAGAGGGTGACGTAGTCGTATGCAACTTTGTGAAGGAGGATGATGAACTTTACGAGGTTCGTGTAAGCCTGCTGCCAAAAAGGCTCCTTGCCTTTGCCAAAAAGATTGTTCAGGAGCGCTGCGATGCTATAGGCAAGCTCGTAGGCGTCGAGGTCGTTGTGCAACGGATTGTAGGAGTATTCGGAATTGAGACCTATCTCAATGTAGTCGTCGGCTCTGCCGTAGCGCTTTAGAATTCCTTCTACCTTCCGGCAGAAATCGCCTTTGACCTCCAGCACCAATCCACCGATATGCTTTTTTTTATCGGCGGCTTTGTAGGCGAGTATCTGTTCGGCAAACGGAAACATGCAGCAACTGGTCTTGCCAGTCCCGATAGCGCCTAGAATCACAATTCCTGTGTAGAGGCCACGCTCGGGGATTGTGAGCCATCGCGGGGTCTCGGACGGGAAGGGCTTTCGCGGGTTGTGAACCTCGCCGACTACAACAAACAATTCCTCACGTTCTCGGGGATCGGGATATAGAGGAAGCTGCGTCGGAGCGATGCGTCGGTGAGACTTGAGAGCGAAGATGTAGAGGCCGGAAAGCAGAATTGAAAACGTGATGTAGGGAGTTGTGAACAGCATGACGAGGTACGAATACTTAAGACCAGCGAAAACTTCGGGCGCACGCAAAGCGATGAGCTGCAGAATGAGATTGTCCTCGGGGAATGGGACCTCGAAAAACAGAATCGTTCCCGCGCCCAAAGTGAGAAGGCACGCGATAAAATTCTTGGAATGCAGCGCCCGTTGGATCATGACTTAGTTACCGATGTCACCGCTTGTGGTCGTCCTGGCCTGTCTTCCGAGTGCGCCTTCTCAGTTGGATCGTGAGTTTCCTTCTGGGCCTTGAGCCACCGCTTGAACTCGTAGTCCTTTTTGAAAACGAGTTGAAGCGCTGAGGTGATGATGTGGTCTGAACTGGTTTCGACGAAACGACAGTAGGCTTGAAGTGTCTCGGTTAGTGGCTCCGGAACGTGAGCTTCGAGCATGACAATCTTTGGTGGCGCTGCTGGTTTTCTGATGATGGACATGGTCTTCTCCTTTGGCTTTAACGGTTTGCTATTAAGGGACACGGGCAAGTGAACTGGAGAAAGGGCGGGAGCGATCCCACGAATTCCTGGGCGGCTGAAAAGCCGACAGGGTGGGGTCGCTCCCGCCCTTTCCGCGTTTTTCCCGTGTCCC
>DATBYL010000064.1:0-2281 GCA_036513735.1 Candidatus Acidiferrales bacterium | reverse complement strand
GCCGTGCGTCTACACGTTCGGTAAATTTTCGGCTTTCATCCGCATCAACATCGCCCCAACAAACACGTACCAAATCGCCTGGCACAGCACGATCATCCCAAATCCATGTACTCCCAACGTCACATGACCGGACACCACCGCAACAATCGTCACCGGCCCAAGAATGCATCCATAAATTCCCACGCTCGTCCAAAACTCTTTGCTTTTCACAATTGAAATTGACCACAAAAAAATCGCCACCGATACCGCCACCACGAACACCATCGCGAAGGCCTGATTCAATTGGCCGTTGTAATGAAATATCGCGTGCCACATGTCATGCATCGCCGGATCAGCTTCAGCCATCTGTTTCGCGATATACGGACTCATAAATCCGCTCACCGCCGCAGCATTCATTATCGCCACCGATGCGAATCCGTAAAAAACCAGCGCCATCATCGAAAGCCGATTCGGCGACGCTAGGTATCGTGACAATCCCCACGCTCCCAAAAACATTACCGGCAGGCAGATCAGCGCCAGCGCATGCACAGCTACGATCATGTGCGACACCGGCGTCAGTTGACCCGGCGCGGCAAGGTCGTGCCCCGTCGGGTGCAGCGCCATGGTTATAATGGATCCCGCCGATCCAAGAATCAGTGCGAGTCCGCTCATTCGATTGTCTGTCATGCGCTGAACTGTAGAGTCGATGTCCGCGGCCGTCAATGCGAATCCGCATCATCGGATGCGATGCTGAACAAAGAGGCGCCAAATGTCCCGAAAATCATCCGCAGCCTCGCCGCGGAAAATAGAATCACCGCGCAAAACCGACCGCCGCGTCCGCCGCACGCGTGACGCTCTCGGCGACGCACTTGTCGCGCTCATGCACGAAAAACCGTTCGACGAAATCACCGTGCAGCACGTTCTCGACCGCGCCAAAGTTGGCCGGTCCACTTTTTACACGCATTTTGTGGGCAAAGAAGATTTGTTTCTCAGCGACGTCGAAGATTTTTTTCAAATGATGGCAGGCTATCTTTCACGCAAGAAAGAACCGTCAATTCGTCTCGCTCCGGTGCGCGAATTGTTTGCTCACGTCGCTCAGGCGCATGAATTCGCGGCCGCGCTCGTCGCCTCCGGCCGAATTCACGAAGTTTTTCAACTCGCGCAAGGCCATTTCGCAAAGGGAATTGAACAGCGCCTCGCTGAAATTCCCAGGTCTCGCGGAATTCCACCCGCCACATGCACAGTCCTGGGCGTTGCATCCGCCGGAGCCATGCTCTCCTTAATGTCTTGGTGGATTGACCGCGGCTCGTACGCGTCCGCCGAACAAATGGACGCCGTATTTCATCATTTAGTTTGGTCGGGAATTAATCTCGCCGCTGCGCGGATGCCGCCCGCGCCGCCGAAGCACAAGCTGCGAGTGAAAAAGCCTTACACGCTCGTCGAAATGCGCGAGTCACTTTTCAAATAATTTGTTTTTGATTTCCAAGCGCGTTATTTGTGGAGGACTTTCTTTCGTATGTCCGGCCAGAATTCCTTGGCTTGATTCGCGATCACATCAATCGCAATTTGCGTTCCGTAATCGCCCGCCCAACTCGAAAAATTCAAATCCGCTCGCGAGTGGTACGTCAACGATATTGCCGCCGCCGTTGCGTTTCCGCCGAATTCCGAAAAATTAAATTCGGTTCCGCCGCGATCGTTGCGAATCACCAAAATTCTTTTCAGCGCGTACCACGAGCGCGCCTTCTTGGTTCCCGTACCTAACCGGAAATACCGCGGATCTTCGTGCAGCATGGAAGGGAACACGCCGGTCGTCATGAAGCTGCCGATCACAGTGTCGCCATATCCCGCCGCCAGCCGCTTTGCGTATGGCACCCAGCCCTGGCCCCAGGACGCATCATCATTCTTCGCCTGCGCGATTGCCGCCAGCAACGCCGCCAGCGGAATCGAATATGTATCGAACGCATCTTCCGCGCCCAACTTGAATTTCTCTTTCGCGTGCAGCGGCGTGATTACGTTCGGATGTTCCACCGTCGCGTAATTTGCCACCACCATGAATAGCCGGTCATTCTTCGGATTATCGGGATCGTCTTTCTTCTCGTCCTTCTTATCCTTGTCCTGTCCCGTTTGTTGCGGAGGAGTAGTCGTCTGCGGCGGGGTGGTTTGCGGAGGTGGGGTCGTTTGTGGTGGCGGGCTCGTCTGTGGCGGAGGAGTCTGTTGCGACTGCCCAGCTTGCGCAGTGCTGCTGGATTGTTCGCTCTGCGTAGTTTCTTGCGTCTGCGCCAGCGCCGGAACAGCGCTGAAT
>DATBYL010000063.1:0-6224 GCA_036513735.1 Candidatus Acidiferrales bacterium | reverse complement strand
CGGAGCGTCCACTGCGCAATGCTAAGGATCGCGTGAATTCTTGTATTGAGTTGCGGAGTTTGCAGCAGAAGAATTTGGCGGAGTATTTGAAGGCGTATGCATCTGGAGCCTCCCGCTAAGACGCATTGAAATAAAAAAGGGCGCGCATCGAATGGATGCGCGCCCTTTTTTATTTTGAAGACTATCTCATTGAAGTATCGATCTCGCGCATCCAGTCCTTGCTCTTCAGCAATTCGCGAGGTTTGGTTCCGTCGGGCGGACCTACGATGCCGTCCTTCTCCATGATGTCGATTAGACGGGCGGCGCGGCCGTAGCCGATGCGGAGACGGCGTTGCAGAGTGGAAGTGGAAGCGCGTCCGGCGTCGCAGACTACGCGCACTGCTTCTTGATAGAGTGCGTCGTCGACGGGTTCGTCGCCGCCTTCGCCACCTTCACCGTCAGCCGATTCTTCCTTCGGCGGTTCAAGCAGCTTCTCGTTGTAAACAGCGGTGCCTTGCGAGCGCCAGAAATCGCAGACGGCGGCGATCTCGTCTTCACCAACGAGCGAACCGTGAATGCGGTGAAGGCGCGAAGATCCGGCCGGGAGATAAAGCATGTCACCGCGGCCGAGAAGCGATTCGGAACCGTTGGAATCGAGAATGGTACGCGAGTCGACCTTGCTGGCCACGCGGAAAGAAATGCGGGCAGGGAAATTGGCTTTGATGAGTCCGGTGATGACGTCAACCGACGGGCGCTGCGTGGCGAGAATTAAATGGATGCCTACGGCGCGGGCCATCTGGGCTAGACGGGTGATAGAAGCTTCGACGTTGCTCGTATCGACCATCATCAAGTCGGCCAATTCGTCGATGATGATGACGATGAAGGGAAGCGGCTTGTGATCGAGCTGAACTTCATCGTCGTCGAACAAAGAAAGCGATTCGCCGCGCTTGAAGGTGCGGTTGTACTGGTCAATGTTACGCACACCGCGCTGCGCCAAGAGTTTCAGGCGGCGTTCCATTTCGCGCGTGGCATTTCGCAAAACGTTTGACGCCACTTTCGGATCGGTGACGACCGGCGCCAGAAGATGCGGAATGCCTTCGTACAATCCGAGTTCAAGGCGCTTAGGATCGACCATCACGAGTTTCAGTTCGTCGGGAGTAGCTTTGTACAGCATGGAAATAATCAGCGAGTTGAGGAACACGCTCTTGCCGGTGCCGGTGGCTCCGGCAATCAGCAGGTGAGGCATTTGCGCCAAATCGCTGATGCGATTGCGGCCAATTAAATCTTTGCCCATGGCGAGGGTAAGCTTCGACGCGGAATTTACAAATTCCGGCGATTCAATTTCTTCGCGCAGAGCAATCGTTTGGCGATGATGATTCGGAACCTCAACGCCGATCGTCGATTTGCCGGGGATGCGGTCTATCAGAATGGATTCGGCTTTTAGCGCGAGGCACAGGTCGTCCTGCAGTCCTGTGATGCGGCTGTATTTGATTCCGGCTTCGGGCTTGAACTCATAAGTTGTGACGACCGGGCCCGGATTGATTTGCGTGATCACGCCGCCGACGTCAAATTCCTTCAGCTTGGCTTCGATGGCGCGCGCGCATTGCTTGAGGTCTTCTTCCTGCATTTTTTCGCTGCGCTCAGCGGAATGCAGCAAAGTTGTGGGAGGCAATTTGAAATTCGATGGGCCGCTGGAAATTTTTGGGCCGGAAGATTTGGAAGGTTTCTCCGGCTCTTCTTCTTTGTTCTCGGCCTTTTCCTTGAAGCGTAGAATTACTGGCGAGCGCTTTGATGGCTTCTCTTCAGATTCCTCGGACAATTTCTCTTCTTCCTCTGCTTCCGCTACGGCCGATTTCGCGAATACTTTGCTGATCGCTTCTTTCACTTGTGAAGCGACGGCAGGGCGTCCGGAAATCTTAATGTCTTCGACGCGTTTGCGGAGCTGCTTCTGTTCGCGAGCTTCACGCCAATCGTGGTAACGCTCCATCATCGCGGGAATGAAATTGATTTTGGCGAGCGGACCTTTGGCCCATTCTTGCGCGCCGAGGAAAGAAAATTTTGTGGTGAGAAATAGCGCGACGAGTAGCGCGGCAACTGTCACGAGCTGTCCCCCGACGCTATTGAATGCCGCAGTCAGGCCGCTGGCGAGCACGTCGCCCAGCAATCCGCCCGGCGGCGCCGCTCCGCGCACTTCGGGGAAGTGCCAAAGAGTGACCAGCGCGGGCAATCCCAATACAAACAATCCCCAGCCGACGAGTTTTGCGGTGGGCGAATCCACGGGACGGCTGCGGAACCATCGCGTGCCTAGCGCGAAAATTCCCGCGGGCAACAGGAATGCCGCATAGCCGAGTCCCTGGAACAGCAGGTCGGCGCCGTGCGCACCGACTGGACCGATCCAGTTGGTGGCATGGCGTGTGCCTGAGTCAAATGAAGAGACATTCAGGGACGCGTCATGCGGATTGTAAGAAAGCAGGCTGAGCGCTACGAGAAGGCCCATAGTGAGGCCCAAAAACCCGCATAGCTCATTCAAACGGTGATTTTCCGTTGGCGTTAGTAAGCGCACAAACTTCTCCTGGGTGGGCGGATAGCGGTAGCTACTCTACCTCTGGGGCGCGCGGGCGCTATCGCGTGTGGCCCAGATGGAGGAAAACGAGTAACAGGATAAGTATACCGAGCGCGACGCGGTAAACAACAAAAACTTTCAGCGTGCGTGTTTGTAGATAACGGAGAAGAAATCCGATCACGAGATATCCGACGATTCCGGAGATGGCGATGGCGATAAATAAAGTGGAAAGGGAAATGTCCATCGTTCCCGCTTTGTGCGCGTGTAAAAGCTTGGGAAGTTCTTTGGCGGCTGCGCCTGCGATTAGCGGCGTTGAAAGCAGGAATGAGAAGCGCGCGGCGGTTTCACGGGTCATACGCTGAGAAAGTCCGGCCGTGATGGTGATGCCTGAACGCGAAACGCCAGGGAAAAGCGCGAGTGCTTGTGCAGAGCCGACGATGATTGAATCGCTCAGTCCAAGTTCCGGCATGTGGCGCTTCTGACTGGCCATGCTATCGACCCACCACATTAATAGTCCGACGCCAATAAGCGCGCAGGCGATGGGAATCGGCTGCATGAAACGTTCTTCGATTGTTTTTTCAAACAAGATGCCGACGAGCGCGCCGGGAATTGTTCCGATCACGAGCAGCCAGAAAAGCTTGCGCTTCCAGGAAAGTTCGTCGCTGCTCATGTTTGCGGAAGCGCGGATGCCGAAGCCCGCGAGCGTGAGCTGCACCCAATCGCGCAAGAAATAAATCAGTACCGCGAAAAGGGTGCCGATGTGCAATGCGACGTTGAATGCTAAGCCGGGCTCCTGCCATCCGGCAAACCACGGAAATAGGACAAGATGCGCGCTGCTGCTAATGGGGAGAAATTCGGTGAGGCCCTGCACGACCGCGAGCGTAATAGCTTGGAAAAGAGGCATCCTCGATCAAATCTCCTTTGGAGCAGCAAGAACTTTCGTCATGCAGAGCGCGTCCACACGATCCAAATAATAGCGGGGAATCGTGCCGACGGTACGATAGCCGTGGTGCGTCCAAAACGCAATGCCGGCGGAGTTGTCGATTGCCGTCTCGAGTTCTATTTCGCGGACACCACTCATTGCCAAGGCGTTTTCCGCGGCAATTGTTAATTCTGTGCCGAGTCCGCTTCGGCGACATTCGGCGGAAACGTCCAGCGTAATAATGTGGCCGAGCGCTGCTTCTGCTTCGACTAGGACAAACGCCTTTATTTCGGCGCTCGCATCTTCGGCAACAATGCAAATCGCTCCGGGCTGCTTCAGGAACCACCGCAACATACTTCGACTGTATGCGATTCCCGGCGGATAGCATGCGCGGTCGAGTGTGTATAGCGCGTCAAAATCAGATGAATCGTACGGACGGAGGGCGAACTTCACACTCACCGTGTGGCCTAAACTTCCAGAATTACGGGCAGAATCAGTGGACGCTTGGACGTTTGCTTGTTCAGGTAGCGCTTCAAGTCGACTCGGATCTTTTCTTTCATCACGGTCCAGTCGGATTTTTCTTCCGCGTTCGAGTTCTGAATTGTCTTCAGGACAATTTCGCGAGCTCCAGCAATAATGCCCTGATCATCGTCGTCGCTCGGCAGGAATCCGCGGGTAACAATTTCGGGTTGCGAGCCGAGACGCCCATTGTGTTTGTCCATGGCGACGATGGGCACGACCACGCCGTCCTCGGAAAGGTGGCGGCGATCGCGAATTACGAACTCTTCGATTTCTTCGAGCGAGCCGGAGTCCACGCAAACTCGGCCGACGGGAATTGGGTCGCGGCGGAATGCGCCATGCTCGGTGAACTCGATGGGATTGCCGTCTTCGAGAAGCATAATTTCGTTAGAGACGACGCCGAGCTGATGGGCAATCGCGGCGTGGCGGAACAGTTGACGATATTCGCCATGAATGGGGATGAAATATTTCGGCTTTACCAGTTGCAGCATCAACTTTTGCTCTTCCTGGCTGGCGTGACCAGAAACGTGAATCAGCCCGGCGTTGTTGTCGTAATAAACAAGCGCGCGCCGGCGGAACATGTGATCCAGCATCCGGAAAATGGCGCGGTCATTGCCGGGAATAATTCGCGCGGAAAGAATTACAGTGTCATTTTCTTCCACGGAAACCATGCGGTGATTGTCTACGGCAATGCGGGACATCGAAGACATCGGCTCGGCCTGGCTGCCGCTGATCAGCACAACTAATTTCTTCTGATCGAACGAGCGAATATCCTGTGCTCGCACGACGAGGCCATCCGGAATGCGCAACAGCCCCAGCCCGTGCGCAATTTCCACGTTGTCCACCATGCTGCGTCCGACGAACGCCACCTTGCGGCCCGTCGTGTCCGCAATATCCACGGCAATCTGGATGCGATGAATGGATGACGCGAAGCATGTGAGCAAAACTTTTCGCGGTGCCGAACGGAAAAGCTCTTCGAGACGCGAAGTGACGGCGCGATCGCTTGGCGTGTAACCCGGGCGCTCGACGTTCGTGCTATCGCTAAATAACGCGAGGACGCCTTCTTGTCCGTAGCGCGCGAATGCGTGCAAATCGAAAGGCTTGTTATCCGGCGGAGTGGGATCCATTTTGTAATCGCCGGTATGGATGATCACGCCCACCGGCGTGCGCACTGCCAGAGCGACGCAATCAATCGTGCTGTGCGTCACATGAATAAATTCAATTCCAAATGGGCCGACCTGGATTGTTTCGCCCGCGGCAACTTCATTTAATTTCGCCGTGTCCAGCAAGCCGCGTTCATCCAGCCGCTTGCTGACCAATGCCAGTGTAAATTTCGTGCCGTAAATCGGCACATTAAAATCACGCAGAATGTAGGGAAGCGCGCCGATGTGGTCTTCATGTCCGTGCGTAAGGATGATGGCGCGCACCATTTTCTGGTGCTGCTTCAGGTAGGCCATGTCAGGAATTACGATATCGACGCCAAGCAATTCGGCTTCGGGGAACATCATTCCGGCGTCGATGACGATAATATCGTCGCCAAAACGCAGGGCCATCATGTTCATGCCGAATTCCCCCAGGCCGCCCAAGGGTATTGCCCAAAGTGACTTATGATTCAAAGGATTCTCCGCGGTTAGACAGCTCCCATCGTACCACATGCAATTCGATGGGGCTTGGCGCGCGCTTCGTAGATCAGCGCGCACCAAATAGTAGACGATACTTTTGAGAGGTGTGTCGGTTCAATTTTGAGCAGAGGCGAAAATTATTCGTCGTCGCGTCCGCCACCGAAGAGACGTGCTACTGCGACGAGAACAATCGCGCCTACCGTGGCCGCTGCGAGGCTATACAGCCAGCCGCCGGTCGGGTAGATGTTCAGCTTTGTGAAAATCCATCCGCCCAGAACTGCGCCGACCATTCCTAGGAGAATGTTCACCACGCATCCGTAGCCGCGTCCGCGTGCGATTGTTCCAGCAAGCCACCCGGCGATCAGTCCGATAATGATCCAGGATATTAGAGAGCGTGAAACGAAAACGCCGAATACGGTGTAGCCGTCAGTATTTGCCAACAGAGCTGCTATGAGTGCCATTTTTTCTCCTTGAAAGTTGCGGCGCGAAACCCGCTTCCCCTGTGCGCCAATTTATACTATTACTTCTATCATCTTGCGAGCGAAAACGGCGAATCTGCGAATGCAGATTTTTGAATGGGAATTCTGGTAGAGCCGAAGGAGATTCACAATGAAGAAAG